>CAZYJB010000116.1:0-663 GCA_964647675.1 uncultured Verrucomicrobiota bacterium
GGGGGCGGTTCGGGAGCGAAGGGGAGATCGAATGTTCAGGTAGATTGATGGGAGTCATAAGGAATGCGACTATGCAAACTCATTACCTGATCATTCAAGACTATTGACGTGTCCTTGCGAAACCGAGCCCGCGGGAGTGGAAGTCTTCGGCAGGAGAGGAAGATTCGCCGTGGCAATAAATACCCGTCCTCCTGGTCTTCGTGGTGACCAGGAACTCGTTCGGTCGAGGGGCCGTTGATGGGGACCGTGGTATTTCGTGTTGAACCACGCAGGCTCGAAGGGCACGAAGGGCCCTTTCCGTGTCCCAGCCAGGTTGCCGGATGACGGGTGACGGGGCAGGCTGGGTGCGCATGAATCCGGCTGATGGACGGGGCGAGACGGCGGTTCGGGCATTTCGCCATCGGCCGCGCCCGAGCCTGCCAGTCCTGCTGCTCCTTCTGGGCGCCCTGGTGGCGGCGCTCGTGCCAGGGGTCGGTCACGCGCAGGTGCGCTTCTCCGAGATCTTCTACCAACCGGCCGGCACCAATCTGCTCGAGGAATGGCTCGAACTGGCGAACACAGGATCCGCGCCGGTGAACGTCGGCGGATGGCAGTTGACCCGCGGCGTGCACTTCACCCTTCCCCCGGGGACCGTCTTGCCCGCGGGCGGGCTCTTGGTGGTGG
>CAZYJB010000116.1:673-8646 GCA_964647675.1 uncultured Verrucomicrobiota bacterium
CCTCCCTGCATCCGGGCGTGGAGCCCATGGTGGGCGGCTGGCAGGGCATTCTCGGCGACGACGGGGAGACCGTCGAACTCACGGATGCTGCGGGTCGCGTGGTGGACGCCGTTCGCTACGCGTCGGATGGCGACTGGGCGGTCCGTCGCCTGGGCCCACCGGACTTTGCGAATCGCCGCGGATGGGACTGGTACGCGCTGCATGCGGGAGGTGGACACAGCCTCGAGCGACGCCGTTTCGATTGGGAATCGCGTGCCGCGCACAACTGGGACGCGAGTGTGGCACCAGGCGGCACACCGGGCGCGGTCAACTCGCGCGCGGCCGAGCTGCCGCCACCGATGATCTCGCAGGTGCAACCGTATCCACTGGTCCCGGGAACGAACGACGCCGTGCGCTTCTCGTGTCGTGTCGTGGCCTTGGGCAGCGCGCCGCCTTCGGTGCTCCTGAAGTGGCGACTCGATGGTGCGCCCGCATGGATCGAAGTGCCCATGAGGGACGATGGTTTGCGCGGCGATGGCCTGGCGGGAGACGGTCGCTATGGCGCGTCCATTCCGGCGCAGGCCCAGGGCGCGATCGTGGAGTGGTTGATCGAGGCCACCGACGCGAATGCGCAGCGGCGCGTTTATCCCGCGGTGGAATCGGATGTCCCCGCCCGCACGGGCCATCCCGTTTACCAGGTCGACCACGCGGCGGGAGTGGGCTCCGCACAGCCTGAGTTTCGACTGGTGCTGCCGGAAGCGGAGCGGGACTACCTTGCCACCGAAATCTGGGCGAAACGCCCGGACAGCGACGCTGCGGTCAATGGTACGTTCATCAGCCGGGACGGCGTCACTTCGGATGCCGGCGGGGAACAGATTCGATTCCTCTGCGGTATACGGAATCGCGGTCATGGCACGCGCACCTTCTCACCGCACAACATCCACGTTTCCTTTGGTCGCGACGGGGCGTGGAAGGATCGGTCCGCGATCAACCTCAACACCTCCCAGGTTCCCTCGCAGCAAGCGGGCGGTGCCGTGTACCGCTGGCTTGGCATGCCAGTCGCGCCTTCCGATCCGGTACAGGTGCGCTTGAACGGGGCCAATCTCGCGCGCCCCGGTCCTGAGCAGTACGGCTCCTACGCTTTCAACCAACCCATCGACGATCGGTTCGCGACCACCACCTTCCCCGATGATCCCGACGGCAACCTGTACCGGGGCGTGCGCGACATGCTGCCCGGCATCCGCGCGGACGCAGACCTCAAATGGCTCGGTGCTTCGCACACGAACTACACCAACGCCTACCGCAAGGAGAACCACGCTGACCGTCAGGACTGGGCGGATCTGGTGGGGCTGATCGACGTGCTCAATCACGCCCCCGAAGAGACGTATCTCGACATGGTGAGCGCGGTCATGGATGTCGACCAGTGGGTGCGCTACTTCGCCATCAGCATACTTCTGGGGAATCAGGAGAACTCGCTGGCCAACGGTTCCGGTGACGACTTCGCACTTTACCGCGGACTCCTCGATCCGCGGTTCAAGGTCATCCCCTACGACATGGATTCGCTGCTCGGCCGCGGCAGTCGCACGAACACCCACGCCGACGGCATCTGGCGCATGACCAACGTGCCGGCCATGAATCGCTTCATCACGCACCCGGGGATTGCCCCCCGCTATCTCCGCGAGTTGCGCGAACTCGCGACGAATGCCTTTGCGCCCTCGCTGCTGAACCCGCGCCTCGATCAATGGCTCGGGGCGTATGTCGATGCCCGGGCCATCGCCAACATGAAGGCGTTCGCGACGAGCCAGGTGGCTCATGTTCTCGCGCAGTTCCCACACGCGCTGCGCGTTGATCACGGGCTGACCGCGACGGGCGGTGTCCTGCGCGCCACGGCGCCAACGCTGCACCTGACCGGTGAAGCTGATCCGTCGCGTACCTGGTCTGTGACGGTGCAAGGGACGCCGGCGACGTGGTCGCCCGTGCGTGGTACGTGGGAGGCCGGTCCGCTGACCTTGAGACCCGGGCTCCAACGTGTGCAGATTGTTGCGTCGGGCGAGTTCGGGGAAGTGGTCGAGGAACAGGTGCTCGACATTTCGTGGGACAATTCTCCGTTCGTTACCGCGCCTGCCTCCATCGTCTCGGACACCCTGTGGTCGGTCGCCGACGGGCCGCGCTTGCTTGCCTCGACGCTGACCGTGCAGGGCGGTGCGACCCTGCGGATCGCCGCGGGCACGACGGTGTACCTCGCGGCAGGCGCGGATCTGGTGGTGAGCCCGGCGGCGCGCCTGATCGTCGAGGGGACGGCCGAGGCACCGGTCCATTTCACCCGCGCGCCCGGTTCGGCGGCGGCCTGGGGCGGCATCCAGATCCTGGGCGGACCTGGAAGTCCGGAATCCGTGCTTAAGCACCTGATCGTGGAAGGCAATGGAGACACGGCGATTCATGTGACTGGCGGCAGTGCGTGGCTCGAGGCACTGCGGTTCCGCACCACTGACCGCCAGTATGTCTCGCTCGACGACGCGTCATTCGTGGTCAAGGACTGCGAGTTCCCTTCGGGAAACACGGGGTTCGAACTCGTGCATGGCACCGGCGGGATCCGCCCGGGCGGACGCGGCGTCTTTTTCCGGAACTTTTTCGGTGGAACGATCGGCTACAACGACGTGATCGACTTCACGGGTGGCAATCGCCCGTCGAATCCGGTGCTACACGTGCTCGACAATGTGTTCAACGGTTCGACCGACGACATTCTCGACCTCGACGGCACGGACGCCTGGGTGGAGGGAAACATCTTCCTGCACGTCCACCGCAACGGGAGCCCTGATTCCGCCAGCGCGATCAGTGGTGGCAGCGATGGCGGGGACACGTCCGAGGTGACCGTGGTGGGGAACCTCTTCTTCGACGTGGACCACGTGGCCACGGCGAAGCAGGGCAACTTCTACGTGCTGCAGAACAACACCATCGTGCGCCAGACCAGGGTGGGCGGCCTCGACACGGACGCCGCGGTGGTGAACTTCGCCGACGACGGCACGACCGAGGGCGCCGGCATGGTGATCGCGCACAATGTGATTCACGACGTCGAGAAGCTTACCCGCAACCAGTCGGTCAGTCGCGTCACCTGGATTGACAACCTTCTGCCGCCCGCTTGGGAAGGCACGGGAACTGGAACGTCCACTTCGGCTCCTCGGTTCAAACACCTTCCCACGCTGGAGAAAACGCGGGCGCTCGACTCATGGGCGGCGGCCCAGGGGCTGTGGGAATGGCTCGCGCCGGGGCCGGGGTCCGGTGCGCGCGGCGCCGGACCGCATGGGTCCAATTTGGGCGCCTATCGCGGCTCCGGCTTGCAAGTGGCCCTCCCGCGCGAGGCCATCGTTGCGGGCCGCGCACTCGAGGTTTGGCCGCTGCCGTCGTTCCGCGGCGATGGACTGCTGCCCGCCGTCTTCCCGGGTGCCGCCGGTTACCTCGCGTGGCGCTACTCAATCGACGGGCAACCGTGGAGCGATCCCGTGGAGATCGGGCGCGTGGTGTCCTGGCCGGGCCTCGCGGCCGGCCTGCATGAGATTGCGCTTCTTGGCCGGCGCGACACCGGATTGTGGCAGGACGATCCCGTCTTTGCATCGGCCGGGTTGGCGGCGACCCGGGTCTCCTTGTTGGTCGCTTCCAATGCCACGCCGGCCTCACCGCTGACCGTGCGCCTCAGCGAAATCCTTGCCGACGGTTCGGCCCACGGAACCAATGTCGCGACGGTCGACTGGATCGAGGTCGAGAACTTCGGCGGCTCGGAAGTTGATCTCGCGGGAGCGGGCTTGAGCGACCGCGATGCTCAGCCGTACCGGTTCCAGTTCCCACCCGGCAGCCGGCTGGCTCCGGGCGCGCGCCTGGTGATTCCCGAGGGGGGTGTCGGAGTGGTGCTTGGGTTTGGCTTGGAGCGCTCCGGCGGAACGGTGCGTTTGGTTGCGCCCTTGCCCGCGAGTGGCCAGGAACTGGATGTCCTGCGTTATGGCCACCAATTGCCCGGTCGTTCGGTGGCGCGCGCGCCGGACGGGACCTGGGTCCTGTGCGCGCCCACGCCGCTGCTGCCAAATCGGGTGCTGCCGACGGCGGGGATCGATGAGGTCCGCATCAATGAATGGCTCGCCGATGCGCAGTTCCGGGCGGCGGGGGATTTCGTGGAACTGCTCAATCTCGCCGTGCTCCCTGCCGACCTTGGCGGCGCCAGTCTCTCGGAGGCGCCGGGATCCGTCGCGCGTCATGTCTTTCCTCCCCTCACGTTCATCGATGCGAAGGCGACCCGGGTAGGGCAGGCCGACGGTGACTCGACGCGCGGCGATGAGCATCTCGCCTTCGAACTCCCGCCCGACGGTGGCGTCATCCTGTTGAGTGACTCCAGCGGGAGGCGGGTGGACTCGGTGGTGTACGGACCGCAGCGCACGGACGTGGCGGAGGGACGAACACCCGATGGCGGTTCGTCGATCGCTGCGTTTGCCGCGCCGACGCCCGGGGCGCCCAATCCCGGGGTGCGGGACGAGACCTGCGAAGTCGTCACGGAGACCGTCCCGTTGCTCTCGTGGAACGCGGTGTGGCGCTACCACCAGACCGGGAATCTCGATGGCGTTCCGTGGACGTCGCCGGGCTTCGACGATTCCGCGTGGCCGTACGGCCCGGGCTTGCTGGCCGTCGAGGACTGCAACTGCCTCCCGGCTCCTGGCATCGGCACGCCCCTGCAACTCGGGAGGATGACCTACTACTTTCGCGCCCGCGTGGAAGTGCCCACAAACCTCGCCGGATTCCAGTTGCACCTCGCCACAGTGCTCGACGACGGCATGGTCGTTCACCTCAACGGAACCCACGTGCTGACGGTGGGCATGGAGACCGACACGCCGACTTACGACACGGACGCCTCGCGCAATGTGGGAAACGGATCCGTGGAATCGTTTACCCTCCCCCCTGGTGAACTCGGAGCCGGCCCGCTGGTGATCGCGGTCGAGGTGCACCAGGCGAACACCACCAGCTCCGATATCGCGTTCGGGCTCGAACTGGCGGCGCGGCGCTCGATGACCAACTGCACGCCGGGCGCCGGTTCGGCGCTTCGCTTGAGCGAACTCGCCGCGGCATCGACGCCGGGCGACGATGCGTTCGACTTCGTCGAACTCGTGAACACTGGCACCGCACCCGCCGACCTCGGGGGAATCGGTGTCACCGACGATCCCTCCGTTCCGGCACGCTGGCGGGTGCCTGCGGGCACGCGACTCGAGTCGGGAGCGCGCTTGGTGGTGCGGTGCGACGGGAGCTTGCCGTCGTCGGCCACCAACACCGGGTTCGGACTGCGCATGGGAGGTGGTGCAATTCATCTCCACGATCGCGTGGATCGAGGCGGCGCGTTGATCGACGCTCTGCACTACGGCATCCAGGTGCCGGGTACCTCGCTCGCGCGCGTGCGGGAAGGAAACGGGGAATGGACGCTGGCCGAGCCAACGCCCGGCGCGGCCAATCGCGCCCTGGCCCTCGGTTCGCCCACCCGGCTTCGACTCAACGAGTGGCTCGCCGACTCGTCCTCCGGAGAGGACTGGTTCGAGATCTGGAACGGCGGCGACCTGCCCGTGGCGTTGGGTGGACTCGGCCTCACCGATGCACCGACCAACCCGGGAGCGGAGATCATCGCGCCGCTCTCGTTCATTGGCGCCGGTGCGCGCGGCTTCGTACAGATCCACGCGGATGGGAATCCCGCGGCGGGCGCGGATCATGTGGGGTTTGCCTTGCGGAAGGCCGGCGAAAGCCTTGGGCTCCTCACCCACGCCGGAATCCTGCTCGATGCCATCACCTTCGGACCGCAGGCCACCGATCAATCCGAGGGCCGGTATCCGGATGGAGCCGAGACACACCTGCGCTTCGTCCACCCGACCCCAGCGCGACCCAATGAGATTGCGATCGACACCGATGGCGACGGACTGACCGATGCCTGGGAGTTGATCCACTTCGGCGGGCTCGACGCGACGGGGGCGGGGGACGGCGACGGCGACGGGTTTTCGAATCGCGGTGAATACCTCGCGGGAACCGATCCGCGCGACGCCGCATCGCATTTGGCGCTCGTGGCGGCCCGTGATGGGACCGTGGTTCTGCTGCGATGGAGTGCGGTGGCCGGGCGCATGTATGACGTGCAGTTCCGCGAAAGTCTCGGCGAGGGGGCGTGGCAGACGTTGACCCGGACATCAGGGGAGGGGCCGATCCAAGTGGCCGACCCGTCGAGCGACCTTCACGACGCGCGGTTTTATCGGTTGGTCGTGAGCGCAGCGCCGTGAATGCCGCATTGATGCCGCATTGGCCCCCCTTCTCGGTGGTGGGTCGCGAGCTCTGTCTCGCGACTCGGCCTCCGCGGGGACGCCGACCGCTCTCCGGTCTGCTACCTCCTCCGCACGCCTCCCCAGCTTCACCGCGGTTGCGATCCAAAGCCCAGGGTTGCGCTTCGGAGAAACCCCGGGTTCTCCGGTGACACCACCACCCGCAACCCTGAATGGGTCGCGTCATCTGACATCGACCCTTGAGCGTCGGCGATTCCTGCCGCGTTGCAGCAGGGCTCAACGCCCGCGCAGGAGCGAACGCAGATCGTTCACCAGCGCGTCCACGTCTTCCATCGTCGTGTCCCAAGAGCACATGAGCCGGCATCCGGTCTCACCTTCGAAGACATAAAAATGCCATCCGCGCACGCGCAGCCCGCGGATGACGCGCCCCGGCAGGTCGACGAAGACGCCATTGGCCTGGGTCGGGTGCAGCAATTGCGCGCCGGGCAGCCTCCCCACGGCCCGCGAAAGCCGGAGGGCCATCGCGTTGGCGTGCTGCGCGCGGGTGAGCCAGGCACCCGTGCCCAGCAGTCCCATCCAGCACGCGGCCTGGAACCGCATCTTGGACGCGAGTTGGCCGGCCTGTTTGATGCGGTAATCGAGATCGCGCGCGAGGTCGCGGTCGAAGACCACAATCGCCTCGGCGTTCAATCCGCCATTCTTCGTGAATCCAAGACTCACAACGTCCACGCCCACGCGCCAGGTGAGATCGGCAGGCGCCGACTGCAGCGACGCCACCGCATTCGCGAAGCGCGCGCCATCGAGGTGCACGCGCAATCCGTGGCGATGCGCCACGTCGCACAGGGCGCGCAGGTCACGCGGACGGTAGACCGTGCCGCACTCGGTGACCTGCGTCAGGCTGAGTGCGCCGGGCCTCGCCGAGTGCAACGGGAAATGGTCGCGAACTGCGGCGTCCACGGAACGCGCGCTGAGGCGTCCGTGGGCGCCGGAGAGCGGAAGGAGCGAGACGCCGCCGCCGAAGAAACCCGGCGCGCCGCACTCATCGTGGCGGATGTGGGAGTGCTCATGACACAGCACGGCGTGGTAAGGCCGGCACAGCGCGGACAGCGCGATCGAGTTGGCCGCCGTGCCATTGAAGACGAAGAACACCTGGCAATCGGTCTCGAAGAACTCGCGGATCAGGTCGCAGGCGCGTGCGGTCCATGGATCCTCCCCATAGCCGGCGATGTGTCCCGTGTTGGCATCCTGGATGGCCTGGAGTGCCTCCGGGCAAAGTCCCGAGTTGTTGTCGCTCGCGAAGTGGCGGAGTCGCTTGATGGGTTCGGCCGACACGCCGACGAGGAAACGCCGTGCCGCTCGTCGGTGCAACGCTGGAGGCACCGACCCCGATGATGCTGCTCGGCGTGACAGATCCCCGCTGGCGCAAGGCCGCGAGCCGGCGAAGAATGCTCCTTTCGCATGGCACCTGACCGAAAGACGTCGGCGTCCCGTCGTTCCGCAGTTCTTCGACAATGGGGAGTGGGCGGATTGCTCGCGCTCCTCGCCGTTGCGGGTGCCTGGTGGCTCCGCGATTCCGGCGAGCGCCCGCAGCCTCCGACGGTTGGCAACGCGGTCCCGCATGGCGGACGCATCGGCGCGATCTCGAAACAGGCTTCCCGAACGTTTAGTCCCGAAATGGCGGCGGCCCACGCGGCGCTGGAA
>CAZYJB010000117.1:0-8608 GCA_964647675.1 uncultured Verrucomicrobiota bacterium
GGGAGCCATCGGCGCCTGGCCCGGCCCCGCCGTTTCGCAGGCTTGACCTCCGGAGGCGAAAAGGCGGATTCAGGATCCATGACACCCGCTACCCGTCGCCCGACGGCAGCCCCGGCGCGCGCCGCGTTCACTCTGATCGAGCTGCTCGTGGTGATCGCCATCATCGCCATTCTCGCCAGCATGCTTCTGCCGGCCCTGTCGAAGGCCAAAGGCCGCGCGCAGGCCATCAAGTGCGTCAACAACCAGAAGCAGCTCTCCATCATCTGGACGCTCTACGCGGACGAGAATGACGACCGACTCGTCTCCAACGGACGCGGCGACGCGGGCTCGGTGCCCACCTGGGTCGGCGGCAGTTTCGAGGGCGAACTCGCCGACAACACGAATTCGTTCCTCCTCCAGGACCCGCGGCGGTCCCTGTTCGGTCCTTATCTCAAGAGCCCCGAGCTTTACCTGTGCGCGTCAGACCGCACCACCGTCACGGTCGGCGGCAAGAAGAAGCAGGTCGTGCGCAGCTACGGCCTGAACTCGTTCGTCGGCTGGGATCCGCTGGCCCGCAACGGGGATCCGGAGCGCTACCGCGATCTGCCGACGGCGGGCTATCGCGTGTACCGGAAGTCGACCGACACGATGTCTCCCGGACCCTCGCAATTGCTCACCTTCGTGGAGGTGCATTCCGACAGCATCTGCCGTCCGTTCTTCGGCATCGTGGCGGGGCGTTCGGTCTTCTATCACGTGCCCGGCAACTACCACGATCGGTCGGCGGTGGTCGCCTTTGCCGACGGACACGTGGAGAAGAAGAAGTGGCTGGATGCCCGCACCTTCGCTCCACCCCGCACCATGGGATGGCATGACCACAGCTACACGACCGCGAACAACCGCGACCTCGTCTGGATCCAGGAACGCGCCACGGTCCGGAATTGACGCGGTCCCAACGGCCCAGTTTTTCGATTCCCACCTCCGCCGGCTGCCCGGTGTCGCAGCCCTGTCTCCTCCCATGTCGTTCATGATACCCCGTGTCCTCTGCCTGCTCATTCCCGGTTTCGAAGAGATCGAAACCGTGACTCCCGTCGACCTCCTGCGCCGCGCCGGGGCCGAAGTGATCCTGGCGTCCGTGACTGGCGAGAAGCTGGTGCGCGGCCGGTGCGACATGGTGCTGCAGGCGGACGCGACGCTCGCCGAGGTGGCCGAACAGGAATTCGACCTGCTGTTCCTTCCCGGCGGACCGGGCGTGAAGCTGCTGCGTTCGGACGGGCGGGCCGCGCGGTTGGCGCGCGAGTTCGTCGGCAAGGGCAAGCCCGTCGCGGCCATCTGCGCCGCTCCCCTGGTGCTTGCCGATGCCGGACTGCTGGCCGGGCGCCGGTACACCGCCCATTCGTCGGTCTGGAACGACCTGCCCGAATCGGTGCATCACGAGGCCGTGGTCGAGCACGGTCCCTTGATCACCTCCCAGGGTGCGGGCACCGCGGTCACCTTCGGACTCGCGCTGGTCCAGCGCCTCTTCGGCATGCCCAAGGGCGACGAGATCGCACGTGACATCATGCTTTGAATCCGGCCGCACACCTCCACGACGTGCCTTCCATGTTCCGACTCGACGGCAAGATCGCGCTGGTCACGGGTGCCGGGTCCGGCATCGGCGCCAGCATCGCAGACACCTTCGCGGCGGCCGGCGCGCTGGTGTGGGTCACCGACCGTGACGCGTCCCGCGCCGAGGCCGAGACCGCCCGATTGCACGCCGCCCACGGCAGTGCTTGTGCCGTGGCACAGGCGCTCGACGTCGCCGACGACTCCGCCTGTCAGCGCGTCGCGGCCGAGTTGCTGGGCCGGCACGGACACCTTGATGTCCTCGTGAACAATGCCGGGGTCGGCCACGTCGGGAAACTCGCCGACACCACGCCCGCCGACCTGCAGCGCCTGTGGTCGGTGAATGTTCTGGGCGTATTCCAAACCACCCGCGCCTTCCTGCCGTCGATGCTCGCGCGACGCCGCGGGAACATCGTCAACCTCGCGTCCATCGGCGGCATCGTCGCCGTGCGCGACCGCCTCGCCTACACCACCACCAAGTTCGCCGTGGTCGGTTTCTCCAAGGCGCTCGCCCTCGATCACGCGCGCGACGGCATCCGCTGCAACTGCATCTGCCCGGGCCGCGTCGAAACCCCCTTTGTCTCCGCCATGATCGCGCAATACCCGGACCCCGCGAAGGCGCGTGCGGACATGGAATCGACCCAGGCCATCGGACGCATGGCGCGCCCGGACGAGATCGCGGCGGCGGCCCTCTACCTCGCCAGCGATGCCGCCGACTCGGTGACCGGCTCCGCCCTGATCATCGACGGCGGCTGGACTGCTGGGAAGTGACCGGCGCAGCGCGCGCGGCTTTCCTCGGCGTCCGTTCCCGCTACCCTGCGCGCGGTGAAACTCATCTCCTGGAACGTCAACGGCATCCGCGCCGTGCTGCGAAAGAACTTCCTCGAGTACCTCGATGCCGAGAAACCCGACATCCTCTGCCTTCAGGAAACCAAGGCGTCGCCCGACGAGGTCGAAGTCCTGTGGCCCTCCGCCTACTCGACCTACTGGAACACTGCCGAGAAGAAGGGTTACAGCGGCACCGCGATTTTCACGCGCACGCGGCCGGTCAAAGTCAGTCAGGGCATCGGCGCGGCGGACCACGACCGCGAGGGTCGCGTGCTCACCGCCGAGTTCGACACGTTCCACCTCGTCAACGTCTACGTCCCCAACTCGCAGCGCGAACTGCTGCGGCTGCCGTACCGCCTGGAGTGGGATCAGGCGTTCACCGCCTACCTGGAGCGCCTCCAGAAGCGAAAGCCCGTGGTGGTGTGCGGCGACTTCAACGTGGCCCACACGGAGATCGACCTCGCCAACCCCGGATCCAACGTGCGCAACCACGGCTTCACGATCGAGGAACGGGACGGCTTCTCGCGCCTGCTTGGCATCGGTCTGCACGATACGTTCCGTGAGTTCGAGAAGGGCGGTGGCCACTACACCTGGTGGAGCCCGATGTCCGGCGCGCGCGCGCGGAACGTGGGCTGGCGCATCGACTACTTCCTCACCAGCGCCCCGCTGCGGCCGCGCCTTCAATCCGCCTTCATCCGCTCGCAGGTGCCCGGCTCCGACCATTGCCCGGTCGGCATCGAATTCGTCGCGCCGGTCTGAGCCTGCCCCCCCCACGCCGCTCCCCTTTCCCTCATGCCGCGAATCCTCGGTTTCTCCGCCTTCTACCACGACAGCGCCGCGGCGCTGGTGGTGGACGGACGTCTCGTGGCGGCGGCGCAGGAGGAGCGCTTCACGCGCGTGAAACATGACGCGCGATTTCCCGCGCGCGCTGTCGAGTATTGTCTGGCCGAGGCGGGCCTCCAGGCTGCGGACCTCGACTACCTCGCTTTCTACGAGAAGCCGCTGGTGAAGTTCGAGCGCTTGCTCGAGACATACCTCGCCTCCGTGCCGCGCGGATTCGCCAGCTTCCGCAAGGCGATCCCGGTCTGGCTGCGGGACAAGCTGCACCTGCGCCGCGCCATCCGCCGCGCGCTTCCCGGGGCCGGACGCGCGCGCCTGGTGTTCACCGACCACCACGAAAGCCACGCAGCCAGCGCCTTCTTCCCCAGTCCCTATCCCGAGGCCGCCATCCTCACGCTTGATGGGGTGGGAGAATGGACCACGACCGCCTGGGGCGTCGGCCGCGGTCACCGGATCGAGCTGAATCAGCAACTGCGGTTCCCGCACTCGCTCGGCCTGCTCTACTCGGCCTTCACGTACTACTGCGGGTTCAGGGTCAACAGCGGCGAGTACAAGCTCATGGGACTCGCCCCCTACGGCACGCCGCGTTTCGCCGAGACCATCCTGGATGAGGTGATCGACCTGAAGCAGGACGGGAGCTTCTGGCTCAACCAGGACTTCTTTGATTACTGCCACGGGCTCACCATGACCTCGCCGCGCTTCCACCAGCGCTTCGGCGGTCCGCCGCGCACGCCGGAATCGCGCCTCGAGCCGCGGCACTTCGATCTCGCGGCCAGCGTTCAGAAGGTCACCGAGGAGGCGGTGCTGCGCATGGCGCGCACGGTGCACCATGAAACCGGACAGCGGCACCTCGTGCTGGCCGGTGGCGTCGCGCTCAACTGTGTCGCCAACGGACGCCTCCTCCGCGAAGGACCGTTTGAGGATCTGTGGGTCCAGCCTGCCGCCGGCGACGCGGGTGGCGCGCTCGGCGCCGCTCTGTTTACGCACCACCAACTGCTCGAGTCCCCGCGCGAGACGTCCGCCCGCGACACCATGCAGGGCAGCCTTCTGGGACCGCACTACTCCAACACCGAGATCCGTGCCGTCCTGCAGGCCAGGGGATTGCCGTTCCGCACCTTCGAACGCGAACCAGAACTCCTCGAACTCGTGGCACGCGAACTCGCCGCCGGCCGCATCGTGGGCTGGTTCCACGGGCGCATGGAATTCGGACCGCGCGCGCTCGGGGCACGCAGCATCCTCGCCGATCCGCGCGGGCGCGACACGCAGTCGGTGCTGAATCTGAAGATCAAGTTCCGCGAGAGCTTCCGGCCCTTCGCGCCCATCGTCCTGGGGGAAAAGGCCTCGGCGTGGTTCGATCTCTCGGCGGACCACGAGAGTCCCTACATGCTCCTCGTGGCGCCCGTCCGCGAGGAGCATCGCCGCGCGCTGTCCGAGGACGAACGCCTCACCCTTGCCGAGGATCCGGACCTCTGCCGGCGCGTGAACATCCCGCGTTCATCGTTGCCGGCCGTCACGCACGTCGACTACAGCGCGCGTCTGCAAACCGTCGATGTGGGTCGCCATGCCCGGTTGCACGGGCTGCTCTCTGCCTTTGATCGGCTGACCGGCTGTCCGGTGCTCGTGAACACCTCGTTCAACGTGCGTGGTGAACCGATCGTTTGCACTCCGGACGAGGCTTGCCGTTGCTTCCTCGCCACTGACATGGACGTCCTCGTGCTCGAGGACCAGGTACTCGTGAAGAGCGAGATGCCGGCCGCCGGCGCCGAATCGGAGCGCCAGCGCTACCTCGACTCCTTCGCCCCCGACTGACCAGAGTCAGCCACTCCCATGACCTGGGCCGATGTCCGCCAACCTCCGACCTCGCGTGTGCTGCGTCAGTTTGCTGCCGTGCTCGTGATCCTCGGCGGTTGGCTTGTCTTCGTTGCGAAGGGGCCTGATGCGGCGCGCATTGCCGGCCTGGTGCTGCTGGTGACCGGCGTCGCGGGCGTGGCTTGGCCGAGGCTGGTGCGGTGGGTGTTCACCGGCGCGATGGTGGTGGCGTTTCCGATCGGGTTCATCGTTTCGGCCCTCGTTCTCGTCATCATGTTTTTCGGCGTCTTCCTGCCCGTCGGCGCGGGGTTGCGGGCGCGGGGCTGGGACCCCATGGTACGACGCCGGCGCGCGGATGCCTCGAGCTACTGGAGCCCCAAACGCGCGCCCTCCGACCTGCGCCGCTACCTGAGGCAATACTGAACCGTTCCGCCCCGGTCCCCTTCCTGCCATGTCGACGAAGCCGCCCTCCGAGTTCGAAAAGATCGCTGCGTCCGGAGAGGGGGAGCGCCTCGGGTTCCTGGGCGAGCTGTGGGCATTTCTGCGCGACAACAAGAAGTGGTGGCTGGCACCGATCCTCGTGGTGCTCCTGCTCTTCGGACTGCTGGTGTTCGCGACGTCCTCCGGCCTCGCCCCGTTCATCTACACGCTGTTCTAGCGTCACTCGCGCACGAACTCGCGGTAGAGCGCGGCATAGCGTCCCCCCAGGGCCACGAGCTGGTCGTGGGTCCCTTCCTCGATCCGGCGTCCATGGTCGAGCACCAGGATCCTCGTCGCGTGGCGCACGGTCGACAGCCGGTGCGCAATGACCAGGCTGGTGCGCTTCTCGAAGAGCTTCTCCAACGCATGTTGGATGCGCGCCTCGGTCGCCGGATCCACAGCGCTGGTCGCCTCGTCGAGCACGAGGATGCGCGGACCCGCGACCAGGGCCCGCGTGAAACAGATGAGCTGGCGTTCGCCCGCACTGAGGCTGCTGCCGCGCTCGCCGACGCGGGTGGCGTAGCCATCCTTCAGCCGGCGGATGAGATCGTCGGTTCCGAGCGTTTCCGCCGCCGCGCGGATTTCGTCATCGGTCGCCCCCGGTCGCGCGAAGCGCAGGTTCTCCATCACGGTGCCGGTGAACAGGAAGTTGTCCTGCGTCACGATGGCGATCTGCCGGTGCAACGACTCGAGCGTGACCTGGGTGATGTCGCAGCCGTCCAGCAGCACCCGTCCCCGCTGGGGTTCGTAGAAGCGCATCAGCAGACTCACGATGCTGCTCTTGCCCGATCCCGTGGCGCCCACCAGCGCGAGGGTCTCGCCCGGCTTCACCTCGAAGTCGATGCCCTCCAGCACCCAGCGGTCCGCGGGCGTGGTGTCGTACCGGAAGCAAACCCCCTCGAACCGCACTCCGCCCTCGATCGATTCGAGCGCCCGCGCTCCCGCGCGATCACAAATCTGCGGCGCGGTGTCGAGGAGTCCAAAGACACGCTCCGCGCTGGCCGCGGTGGAGAGCACGGCGTTGTAAAGATCCCCCATGGTCTGGATCGGACCGAAAAACATGCCCAGATAGAGGATGAACGCCGCCAGTTCGCCCACGCTCAGCTCTCCCCGCAGCGCGAGGGACCCGCCGTATCCGAGGATGATCGCGGTGCCGAGGCCGGATAGGAGTCCGACGAAGGGCAGATAGGTGTGGAACAGCCGCGCGGCGGCGAGCACACGACGGCCGTATTCCTCGCCCAACGCCTCGTAATGCTCGAGGTTGAGGTCTTCCCGCGCGAAGGCCTGCACCACGCGCACTCCGGCGATGCCCTCCGCCGCGGCGGCGGTGAGGCGCGAGCCCTGTTCGCGCATGTGCCGATACGCCTGCATCGCGCGCCGCTGGAAGACACGCGTCGACCAGGCGAGCGGCGGGATGACCACGCTGACCGCGAGGCAGAGGCGCCAGTCGTAGCGCAGCATGAGGGCGAGCGCTCCCGCGAGGGTGAGCGCGCTGGAGAGGAGTTGATTCGCACCCCAGGTCAGCACGCGATCGAGCGCCTCGATGTCACTGTCGGCGCGCGCAATGATGCGCCCCTGTTGGGTGCGGTCGAAGAAACTGAGCGACAGACGCTGGATGTGTTCGAAGACCGCGACGCGCAGATCGTTCATGGCGCCCTGTCCCACCGTGATCGCGCTGCGGACCTGCACCACCGACAGGCCCCAGCCCACCAGCAGATTCAGGAGGTAAAGCGCGCTGATCCAGAGCACGCCGCTGCGCGCCGCGGCGAGTTCGATGTCGCCCAGCCGGACGAGGTACCGATCTATCCCCCACTGCAACAACTGGGGTCCCAGCAGCGCGGAGGCGGTGGCCAGCCCGGTGAATACGAGATTCACCACGAAGGTGCGGCGGTAGGGCCGCACGTAGCGCAGCAGCCGCCGAAACGTCCCGGAGGACATCTGTTTCTGCGCGAACTGCTCTTCCAGCTCGATGTCCGCTGGGGCGCTCACGAAGGAGACGGGAGGCTGGACAACAGCTCGACTTGCCGGCCGCTACAACTTGAACGGTTCCTTGTCGAGCTGGGTCTCGCGGCCGCCCTGGACGCGCTTGATCTCGGCCGAACCGCGCAGGACATCCTCGCGCGAGAGCAGCACACTGACCTCGATCCCGAGGGTCTTGCTGGCCCCGGCGGCCAGGCGAGGCACACGGCCGGCCGCGCGCTCGATCCGGCGATTGAACGGGAAGCTCGTGCCCGGTTCGAGGCCGGTCACGTAGCCCTCCTCGGTGGCGGCCAGATTCTTCCAGAGCGTGAACGAAGGCAGGGCCTCCACGGAGAACGCCATCGCCACCCCGCGGTCGCCGCGTGCGTTGTGCAGCATCATCACCGAGCGCCCGGTGGAGTCCGCGGTCGGCTCCAGACAATACACCTGCTCCACGAAACCCGGTGTCGGACCCGAATACTCCATGAATCGCTCGGCATCCCGCGCGGCGTGGGCGTTGAACGGCGTCACCCGTCGCACCGCTCCCACGAACTTCGACCCGCTCTCCAACAACGGCGGACCGAAATTGCAGTGGTAGATCATCTGATACTCCTGCTCGTGCGCGCCGCGGTTGGTGAGGGTGTCCTCGATGCGGAAAGACACCGAGCCCGGATCGGTGGACACCTCGGTCCAAAGCTCGAGCTTGGGTCCGTAAAACATGCGCTCATCCACCCGCCCGCGGATGCGCAGCCGGTGGGGCGGCGCGGAGTCGACCACCACCTCCACCTCGCTGGCGGGGATGTTCGCAATGCGCCCGTGGAGGGTGAGCTGCATCTCGGCCTTGGCGCCGACGTTGTCGACGAACTCGTCCTTGCCGGGGTGGCCCGCCCATTCCACGCCACAACGCACCATCCATTCGTTGAAACCTTCGAGCCAGCCGAGTCCGCCGCGCTGCTCGAGGTTGATGAACTGCGGATGCACGACCTCGCGCACCGGCGATTCCCAGCCCAGCCGGATATTCCCCGCGGTGGCTTCGAGGATGCCCATGCCGCGCGTGGGAACGACGGTGAAGGTCAACACGCCATTGTCCACCACCACCACATCCACGCCC
>CAZYJB010000118.1:0-8599 GCA_964647675.1 uncultured Verrucomicrobiota bacterium
CGGCACCGACGGCTGCGCGGGGTCGTACGAAAGCGGCTCGAGAAACAGTGGGATCTCCTCTTCCGCGCAGGCCGCCCCCACCTCCCGCACCAGCGCCTCCACCTCGCGCGCCTGCGGGGTGTCCGGGTGGTAGTACACCAGCAACTTGACCCCCGCCGCGCCGCTGCGCGCGATGCGTCGCACGCTCCAGCCTTCCGCGAGGCCGGTCTTCAGGATCGCGGGATCGCCCGTCGACCCGGTGTCCAAGGCGACCAGCAACCCGGTGGCCCCGGGCAGGGCGCCCGACTCCACACACGCCGCGAGCCCCAGCTCAGGATCGAGCAGGATCGCCGTGCTCCCAGCGCCCAGCGCGCGCACGATGTCGCGTTTCACCTCCGCGAGGACGGCGTCCACCTCCGACGCCGCGCACCCGCATTCCTTCGCCAGCCGCCGGCGCAACGGACCGCGGTGGTCCACGGCGAGCACGGTGAACGCGCCGGTGGTTCCCGAGGCCTGCTGCAAACGCCGGCGTTTCCCGAGGCTCATGGCGCTCATGCGACACTCCCATCCCTGTCTCGCTCCCGCGTCACCAGGCGCGCTCGATGGAGCGCCGCTTCCACAGGAACTCGAACATATTCCCCTCGTGCGGCTGGTCCCACGAGATCTTCATCGTGGACACCGGACCGATGTTCAAGCGCTCGATCTCGGGGTAGGCCTCGAGCTGCGCGATGAACTGCGGGTCCTTCGTGATCGCGGTGCAGGCCAGCGTGTAGCCGATGTGCTTCAGCATCTCGGACTGCGCGCATTCCACGACGCTGGCATACGGGCAGAGAAACTCACGATTCGCCAGCGGATGTGCGAACGAGTCACAGTGAAGGATGGTGGGCAGAAGGTAAGTACCGCCCTCGAACACCACCTTGCGCGGCCCGCTGCGCTGCGCTGCGGTGAGATCCTCCGCTCCCGCCGTCTTCAGACCCTCGTCGATCTGCGCGTCGATGTAGTCCGCCATCTTCGGATTCGCAAAGCCCGACAGCCGCGCGCGGTCGTCCTCGGGACGCGTCGGCTGGATCGGTCCGAGGCGCTTCGCGAGCGCTTCGGCGATGGCGCGCCCGTGCCGCGGAACCACGACGGCGCTGGCGTTGATGCAGGAGCGCCCGCCGTTGTCGGCGATCGACGATTCCATCACGTCGAGGTACTGCTCCCAGCGGTCCACTTCGTCCTCGCCCAGCAGAATCTTACTCCAGCCGGGGCCGTGCACCTGGATGCCGGGGTTGCTGGCGTACTGCTGGGTGGTCGAGCGATCGCCGAAGATCAACGCGCGTCCGCACTGGTTAAGGATGGTCGCCGCGCCATCGTGATCAGTGGGATAGAACCCGAAGGCCTCGGCGGGCACGCCGGCTGCGATGAAGGCCTGGATCAGGCGGTAGGGGGTCCAGGGTTCGTCCTTGCCGGGCTTGATCACCACCGGCGTTTTCAGTGCGATGGCGGGGATCCACAGCGAGTTCACCGCCGGCGAATTGCTCGGCATCACCAGGCCCAGCGCCTGGCAGGTCGGAAAGAAGCTCAGCTTGGTGCCGAACTGCTCGCCGTACCCGCGGTCGAGCAGGCCCAGATCCAGGCCGCGCGAGAGGCCGTTCAGCACCTCGGGCATGTGGGTCAGCGCATAATGGACCTTGGTCATGTTGCGCCGGACCATCACATGTGGCAGGCCGCTGGTGAGGCTCAGGGTCTCCACATACTGCTGTGGCGACTGCGTGTGCCCCTGGTCGCCGAGGGGCAGGGTCCCCTCCAGGAACAGGCCGCCGGCCTTGGCGCACAGGGACATCAGTTCCGGGACGGTGAAGCGGCGCAGGGCCTCGCGGGCGCCGGCGATTTTCGCGAGGTCGCGCTTCACGATGCCGCCGTTCACCTGCGACACCTCAGCCAGCACCGCACCCGTCCGGTGGTCGCGCACCTCGGACTTCTCCAATGAGGTGTAGGTCCGGCCCATTCGCAGCGCCGGGATGTGGGGGATGTTGCTCATGCCAGATTCAAATTAATACGTGTGCGGAGTATAGGCAGGCGCGCCGCGCCCGCCAGCCGGAGTTTTTCCCACCCCTCGTAGCCGCCGCCGTCCAGGCGGCGCTCGCACGCCCCCGCGACTCCATTTGCCTAGGCCGGTCGGCGCGAGCTGCACGCTCGCGGCTACGTGCGTCGTAGCCGCCGCCGTCCAGGCGGCGCTCGCACGCCCCCGCGACTCCATTTGCCAAGGCCGGTCGGCGCGAGCTGACGCTCGCGGCTACGTTCCTCGTAGCCGCCGCCGTCCAGGCGGCGCTCGCCAGCTTCCGCACCTCCCCCGTTCACTCGCCACCCGCCACCCGCCACTCGCCACTCTCCACCCGCCACTCGCCACTCTCCACCCGCCACTCGCCACTCGCCACTCCCCAGACACCGCGCTTGACCCCGTGCCCTCGTCGCGGCGGTGATCTCGAACGGCCCAGCCCACGTCGATGTCGCGCCCCACCACCGCCGTCAATGTTCTCGCCGGACTCATCCTCGCCGCCGTTTGCATCGTGATGGCGCAGTCCCTGGGCACGCTTGTCTTCTCGGGCCGCCTCGCCGGCGCCGCGCATCTCGGCACCAGCTCGGCCCTGCTTACCGCCTGTGTCGCCGGATTGCTGCTCGCGCGACGGGCCGGAGCCGAGGGCACGGTCGCCACCCCGCAGGAGCGCATCGCACCGTTGCTCGTGCTCCTCGCGCAGTCGATCGCAGCCCGCGTGCCCGAGGACGCCGCGCCCTCGACCGTGGCGATGACCGTCCTGATGGCGCTTGCGCTGACCTCGCTGAGCACCGGCCTGGTTCTGTTCGCCCTCGGCCGACTGCGCCTCGGCAATCTCACCCGCTACCTGCCCTACCCCGTCATGGGCGGGTTTCTCGCCGGATCCGGATGGCTGCTGGTCGTCGGCGCCCTGCGCGTCAGCACCGGCACGGCCCCCACCGCGATTCCCTCCCTCGACGCGCAGCATCTCCCGCGTGCGCTGGGGCAGGGTGCGGCCGCGCTGGCGCTCGGATTCCTCCTCTTCGCCTTCATCCGGTTGCGACCCAGACCCCTCGTCTTCGCCGCTCTGCTCGTGGGCTCGGTGCCGTGCTTCTACCTGTTGCTCGCCGCGCTCGGCATCCCGCTGACCTCCGCCCAGGCCAACGGCTGGCTTCCCCTGCCGCCCTCGGCACTCCCCGGCTCCACGGCGATCCAACCGTGGAGCATCGCGGCGCTAAGGGCGGTTGACTGGAGCCTGCTGCCCGGACTCATGCCCATCGTGGGTTCGGTGCTGGTGACGTCCGCGCTCTCCATTCTTTTCAACTCGAGCGGCATCGAACTGCTCACGCGCTCGGAGCTCGATCTGAACCGCGAGTTGCGCACCGCGGGCACGGCCAACGTGGTTGGTTCCTTCGGCTTCGGACTGGTTGGATTCCAATCGCTCAATCTCACGCGACTGGGGCACGACCTCGGTGCGCGCGGCCGGCTCGCG
Organism: uncultured Verrucomicrobiota bacterium; assembly: GCA_964647675.1. Taxonomy (GTDB): domain Bacteria; phylum Verrucomicrobiota; class Verrucomicrobiia; order Limisphaerales; family CAIMTB01; genus CAIMTB01. The sequence goes on from CAZYJB010000118.1 coordinate 3,489, forward strand.
CCGACGCTGGCAGCGGCGCTCTGTGGAGTTGCCTGGCTGGCCGGCCCCGCCCCGGCCGCGTATTTCCCGAAATTCGTCCTCGGCGGCATTCTCTGCTGCCTGGGCCTCGGCTTCCTCCACGACTGGGTCCTGCGCGCGCGACGCCGCCTGCCCCGAGGCGATTACGCGGTGGTCCTCGTCATTCTCGCCGTCATCGGCGCGGTTGGTTACGTGCAGGGAGTCGGCGTGGGCCTGCTCGCCGCACTCGTCCTCTTTGTCCACAACTACTCGCGCGTGAGCGTGGTGACCCATGCCCTCACCGCGTCCGACCACCCCAGCAACGTCGACCGCCCGCTCGAGCACCGTCACGCCCTCGTCAAACTGGGTCCGCAGGTCCTCGTGTTGCGCCTGCAGGGTTATCTCTTCTTCGGCACCGCGAGCTCACTCCTGCGTCAGATCCGGCAGCGTGCTGAATCCGGCACCGAATGCCCGCTGCGCTATGTCGTGCTCGATTTCCACCGCGTGACCGGACTCGACAGCTCCGCCGTCTTCAGCCTGTCGCGCACGCTTCAGCTCGCCGAGAAGCACTGCTTCCACCTCGTGTTCACCCATCTCGGCCCGCGCCTGCGCCAGCAACTCGCCGCCGATGTGCTGCGCCATGACCACGGTCCGCACCACCACATCCTTCCTACGCTGGATCACGGCATCGAGTGGTGTGAGGAATCGCTGCTCGCCGCCGCCGCCGCGCCGCGTTCCGAGGCGCCACGCCCCTTACGCGACGTGCTCGAGCCCTACTGGCCCAATCCCGATGCGCTCAGGCCGTTCATCGAACGCCTCGAGCGCCTGGAGATCGCCGCCGGCACCTGTTTCATCGAGCAACATGCCGCCTCCGAGGCGCTCTACTTCATCGAATCCGGCCAGGTCACCACCGCCCTCGAATCCGCCACCGGACGGAATCGCATCCGGCGTCAGGGACCCGGAACCGTGGTGGGTGAACTGGGCCTGATCCTCAACGTACCGCGCACCGCCTCTGTCATCGCCGACACGGACCTCGTGGTGCACCGCCTCACCGCCGTCGAACTGGACCGCATGAAGCGCAGCCACCCCGAACTGGCGGCGCAGTTCTTCGAGTTTCTGTCGCACCTCCTGGCTGAGCGTGTCGTGCACGGCAACCGCGTCATCCGCGCCTTGATGGAGTAGGGAAGGGCGGCTGGAATGGGAGGGCGCCACGTCCCGGTGGCGCCGCAGGATGCGGTGAGAATATGCGGTGACTGCGATGCGCGGCTCGGCAGAGACGCCTCGCCCCACCTGCGGTGTGAGGTGCAGGAACGGCGGGTCGCGAGCTCTGTCTTGCGACTCGGTGTCCTACTGGGACACCGACCTCCCTGGCCCCACCTCGGTTCCCACACCCGACTCCCTTCCATCGGGTCCCTGCCCCGACTCGCCCGATGGCCTCGGACGCGCCGCTGGCACGGAACGCAGATCGATCAACGCCACGGTCTCGTGCTTCCGTCCGGTGTGGAACTGGATGAAGTGCCCGCGCCGGTCGAAAGAGGCGTGGGCATGGACACGGACCGTGTCCCGCAAACCGGTGGCGAGCAGGCGGACATTGCCCGTCGCCGTCTCGCACCACCAGAGTCCTCCCTTCATATCGTCGAGCACCAGCTGGCTGCCATCGGGACTCGCCGCGGCATGCCAGTAGTTCCCTTCGCGCACGAGGCGCGCGGTGCCGTCCTTCGACACCAGCATCACACCGACCTTGTCATTGATCATGGTCATCTCGCCGGTGCCGGCGACCCACGCCTCGTGCGTCACCCATTCCTTCAGGGGCGTGAACCAGTTGGTCGAGGCCGTGCGCGCGTAGAACGGCCGGTTGCCGCTGCCGTCCGCATTCACCAGCCAGGTGCGCTGCGGAGCGTACCCACCGGTCTCCCAGACATAGAAAATCAGCGGATCAGTCGGGCTATGCTGCACATGGCCGATACGAAATCCTTGGGTCAGGACGGTCCGATAGGCGCCATCGGCCACGCTCATCAACCCGATCTCCCAGTTCGCCGCGTCGCGTTGCTTCATCACGGCCAACGACTTTCCGTCGTGGCTGGGTGTGGGCTGTTGAAAGCCACCCAGGTGCGGACCCGGGATCTCCCCGACGACACGCGTCGCGCCGTCGATCGGGTCCAGCGCCAGCACCTGCGCGCCGCGCATTACATACACCACGCGCGGATCACGCGGGTCAGGACACGCGGTCCGCGCACTGATCGCGCGGTCATCGGTGATCTGCGCGAGCGCGCCCGTCGCGACCTCAGCCCGGCAGAGCACCGACCGTCCTTCGCGCTCGCTGACCAGCAGCACGTGACGGTGGTCGGCGGTGAAGTTCGAAACGTGAAAGTAGAGATTGTCCGCGGTGTTCGGCGCCGCGGTAAGCTCCCGAACCCTCACGCCGGTCACCGGGTCCACGTAGGTCGAGGCTTCGACGCCGAACTCGCGGACCGCCGCGCTCGCCGCATGGCCCGAAAGCCCCGCCACCGCCGCGTGCAGCAGCAGGAGCCGCACGAGCATGGGTGGGGTTCGTGACCGCGGGCCACGTTTCCCGGTCGACGAGAGCAGGAGCTGGATCGGATTCGCACACATGGGAAGCCGGGCGGAGCCTGTGCGTGCGCCGCCCTGCGGGGAATCCCTTTTCCCGCGCCTATCGCCGGCGGCCGCGGGGGGGCCGTTGGCTGTCGGAGGACGACGGGAGCGGATCGCGTCCCAGGTCCCAACGCGGATTCAACTCGGTGGGCCGCCGGGGCGGGCGCTCGGTGCGTTCCGTGGGCGCTGGACGTTCTGGACGCGCGGGAGGCTCGGTGCGTTCGGACCGATCGGTGCGGTTGGACCGCGCAGGATCTTCGGACCGGTCGCGGCGTTCGGTGCGCTCAGAGCGTTCCGACCGTTCGGGACGCTCCATGCGTTCCGGGCGCACCGGCGGCGGCACGGGCCGAGCTGCTGGATTGCGCGGAGCTCGCGACGACGGGTCGTCCTGGCCCCGGGGAGACCGGGATTCATTTCCCGTCGGCCGCGTGCCCGGCGGGCGCTGGGGCGGCCGGGTTGCGGACGAGGCGGGAATGACTGGTCTGGCCGTCGGCCGGGGCAGTGGGGCCGGTCGATTCGGGGTCGGACGGCTGGGAGCCGGGCGCGCGGGCGCGGGCGACGACGAGGAGACGGCCAGGCGCGGCCGTTGTACTGTGCGCAGCGGCGTCCGCTCCGAATCCTGTCGCTGGCCGCCGGCGTCCCGCGAAGGCCGCGGAGGAACGTTGGCCGCGGGGCGTGGTGCCGGCGCGCGTTCCATGGGTGCGCGATAGGACCGGGCTCGGTCCACCGGCGCTCGCTCCGACCGTGGACGTTCCACGGGCGCGCGGTCCGGTCGCGTGCGGTCCGGCGGCGTGCGGTCCGCCGGTGCACGGTCCGACCGTGGACGTTCCGCGGGTGCGCGATCCGATCGCGCTCGTTCCACCGGCGCGCGTTCGGACCTCGGACGCTCCACGGGCGCGCGGTCCGATCGTGTTCGTTCCATCGGTGCACGCTCCGAGCGTGGACGCTCCACGGGCGCGCGGTCCGATCGCGGACGTTCCACGGGCGGACGCTCCGCTGATCGCGCGGGCGGCGCCGGTTTTGCCGGCGTGCTGCCGCGTCGCGCGGTCGTGCGGGTCCCGGCTGCCAGGCAGAAATCCACCTGCTTCTTGAACCGGTTCACCTTGCCCACCTGCACTTCGACACGATCGCCCAGTCGAATGACGCGGCGGGTGCGGCGTCCGACCACCTGGGCGCGGGTGGCGTCGAACTGGTAGAAGTCGTCGTCGAGCATCGACAGCGGCACCATGCCGCTCATCGCGAGTCCGGGCACGTCGACGAAGAACCCGAAGTTCCGCACGTCCGTCACCAGGGCGTCGTAGACCTGCGGACGCCGCGACTTCAACTGGCCCTCGAGGAAGGCGAAGAGCTTTACGTCCTTGCTGTCGCGCTCCGCATCGGCCGAGTTGCGTTCCGTGGTGGAGATGTGGTCGGCGGCCTCGCGCAGGGAAGACGTGGAGAGTGGCTGGGCATCGAAGAGCGAGCGATGCACCACCAGATCGGCGTAGCGCCGGATCGGCGAGGTGAAGTGCGTGTAGGCGGCCTTGGCCAGGCCGTAATGACCGAGGGGCTCGGTGGAGTACCTCGCGCGCAGCAGCGATTTGAGGAACCCGATTTTCAGGGCGGGTCCGATGGCCAGGGTCGAGAGCCGTCTCAACAAACGCTGCACCTCGACGCGCTGGCGCAGGTTGCCGCACGGCACCTGGTGCGACAGCACATCCTCGCGGTACTCGCGCAGGCGGTGCTCGTCGGGCTCCTCGTGCACGCGGTACACGGAGGGACGCCCCAGCTTCATGAGGCGCGCCGCCACCGCCTCGTTGGCGAGCAGCATGCACTCCTCGATCAGCTGGTGGGACTCGTCGTTTTCATGGCGTTCGATGCGGGCGATGCGTCCGCGCTCGTCGAGCCGGATCTTCATCTCCGGGAAGTCGAGTTCGAGCGACCCGGCGCGGAAGCGCTCGCGCCGGATGCGCTGCGCGAGCTGGTGCACCTCGTGCAACATGTGCTCGACCGGCCCGACCGGACTGCCACGCAGCACGGCCAGCGCCTCCTGATAGGAATAGCGCCGCTGCGAATGGATCACCGCCGGGTAGAACTTCGTCTCGAGCACACGCCCGTCGTTCGCGAGCAGGAATTCGACGCATTTGGTCAGACGGTCGACCCCCGGCTTGAGCGAACATAGTTCGTTGCTCAACGCCTCGGGCAGCATCGGAATGACGCGGTCCACGAGGTAGGTGGAGTTGCCGCGCTTCCGCGCCTCCAGGTCCAGGGCGCTGCCGGGACGCACGTAGTGCGAGACATCCGCGATGTGCACCCACAGGCGCCAGCGGTCGGAACCCGCACGATCCAGGCAGATGGCGTCGTCGAAGTCCTTGGCGTCGTCGGGATCGATGGTCACCACCAGATGGCGCCGGCAGTCGACGCGGTCGCGCAACTCGGCCTCGGCCACCGTGGTGCCGCGCGCGCGCGCCTCCTGCAGCACGGCCTGCGGAAACTTCAGCGGCAGATTGTACTGGCGCAGG
>CAZYJB010000119.1:0-8576 GCA_964647675.1 uncultured Verrucomicrobiota bacterium
CATCAAGAGCGTGTGCCCCACCGCGTAAGCCACCCACTGGGCATCGCTGTCCGCCCCCACCTTCGCAGCGTCACCACCAGTCTTCGCCACGAGCATGCCGTCCAACACGCGCACCGCGGCATGCTCGGCCTTTCCCGCCTCGTAAGTGAGGCGGCTGCCCGAGGACTTCTGCTCCGACCAGCCGGTCGGGAAGCGACTCTTGGCGTTCAGCGGCAGGATGGCGAAACCGCCGGGCAGGCAGGCCACGCGGTGCCAGAGAGTATAGGCCGCATCGCGTTCACCCTTGTTCTTGATGCGATGCAGGAAACCCAGGTCGCCCGAGGCGGGGTCGAGCAGGATCTCCTTTTCCAGCTCGACCTCCACAGCCTTGTCCTCCGGCGCCTTCAGCAGCAGGACCTTGTTCTTGCGATGGGAAAGCGAGTACGGACCCGCCCACAGGTCGGGATGCGCGGGCAGCGCGGCCACCTCGGGTCCCAGATCGGTCTGGAATCCACCCGGATTGAACCCCGCACCGGCGGTGGCGAGGGTCTTGCCGGCGGAATCGGGATCGATCCACAGGACGTTCTCGCCAGCCAGGCTGTAGGACATGATGCGCCCACCGATGCCCGGCACGAGCACCGCCTTGACCGAGGCATCCCGCGACTCGAGCGTCACGGAGTCGGCCCAGCCGTGGAAGGCGGGACCGGGTTGCCCGCCCGATTTCTGAGCCAAGGCGGGCGGAACGACGACCGGCGTCACCGTGAGGAACGCGGCCAGCAGAAGACGGGACCGTGAGAAGCGATTCATGGCGTCAAACACCGTTGGTGACGCGAGTGAACAAGGCGCGACCGCCCGTGCCAAGCCGTTACCGGCTTCCAGCAAGTCGGTCCCTTGCCAATTCGAGGAGGCTGGAACTACTGTGGCCGGGTAATGACCCGGAGGGAGGAGGTCTCGCGCCTCAAGGTATGCGGGTGGAGCGACAGCTCAGTGACGGCGTGTCGAGCGCGCGGCGTTTCCCCCTTTGCGGCAAGGAATCCGGACCTTGAGCGGTGCTGTGATCCTGCCGCCAGCCCCCGAGTTTTACCGCGCACACCCTCAACCATCGCGCCCGGATTCCGATACGCCTTGGGATGCTCGGTTCGGACCGGGGTTCAACCGTGTCGCGTGGAGCCACCGCCATTCATTGTCCAGGTCTTCGGCCGCCTGACCCAGGTCCCTGGCACACCGTGCCTTGCTCCTGCACCTCGGGCTACTGCCTTTGCCGTCCCCCCTTTTGCCTCGTCGCGATCCGTTTCCTCTCGTTTCGTCAGACCCTCGGGACCATTCGACCCAGCCCGCTGAGAGACGCCTGAACGCGATCGCCACGTCCGAACCCAGACCGTCCGTACGCATGAACTCCGAAACTCCCGCTCCGCGCCCCGAGCCGGCGCGCTTTCTCCGCCCAGGCGCCCCCGCGCAAGCCCCCGGCAGAAACCACCGACTTGGTGGAGGGCGCCCACGCGCCACCGCCCTCGCTGCCGCGATCGCTGCCCTGGCCGCGATCACCTGCGGCACGGCCGAGGCCGCCGCGCCGGCCATCACCTCGGTGATGGTCCAGAACGGGACGCTGGTCGTCTCCGCCTCCGTGCCCGCCGGTTACCGCCATGCCGTGATCGAATCCGGCGCCACCGTGGTGGAAGCCGCGCGCGAATCGGTCATCGCCGGCGCGTTGAACGGCGCACCCGCCACGGTGACCTTCATCCTGCCCAACCCGGGCGCGACGCGCTTCCTGCGCGTGCGCTTCGGCACCAGCGAGACGCTCCCGCCCGCGACGCTGTCGGGTCCGCAGTATTTCGCGGTGGACTACAACGTCCCCGGGACCGAACCGCTCACGCCGGTCGAACGGTCAGGACACCTCCTCAACCGGCTGGCCTACGGTCCGACCGCCACGGACTTCCAGACCGTGCAAACGCTGGGTGCGGCGGCGTTCATCGAGCAGCAGCTCAATCCAGCAGGCATCGACGAGACGTCCAACACTGCGCTGAGCACGCGCGAAGCGGCGTTGTTCACGGTCACACAGCCGAGTGAAGACACCTTCTGGATCAACTCGGGGGACACCTGGCGTTACCTCAAGGGTACCCAGGCGCCGCCGACCGCGTGGAAGACGCTCGGGTATTCCGACTCCGCCTGGCTCGAGGGCCGGACCGGCATCGGTTACGGGGACGACGACGACGCCACCGAGCTGGAGGACATGCGCCAGGCCGCGGGCAACGCAGGCTACCTCACCGTCTACCTGCGCAAGTCGTTCACCGTCTCCGATCCTGCAGCGCTCGATCAGCTCATCCTCAGCGTGGATTTCGACGACGGCTTCGTCGCCTACCTGAACGGCACCGAGATCGCGCGCGAGAATGTGACCGGCGCCAACCCGCTCTTCAGCGACGCCGCCTCCAACGACCACGAAGCCGGCGAACCGGAAGAGTACGACGTCACCGCGCGCAAGGCGTTGCTGGTGCCCGGCGAGAATGTGCTCGCGATCGAGTTGCACAACGCCAGCCGCTCGAGCAGTGACGCGAGCATGATCCCGCGGCTCATCGCGCGCCGCCTGCTTCCCATCCCGCCCCAGCGCCGCATCGCCGACATCGAGGCCCTCCAACAACTCGCGCACATCCGCGGCATCTACTCGCGCCGCCAGTTGCAGGCCGTCCTCGGCGAGTTCTGGGAGAACCATTTCACCACCGACTTCGACAAGGTTGCGGAGCACTTTGCCGACCTGCGCAACTCGGATTCGCGCATGGCGATGACCGAGGCCCAGGCCGCGCGCGAGGCCGCCCACGCGGAGTACACCGAGTACCAGTTCTTCCATGACCATGCGCTGGGGAACTTCGGCGATCTGCTGCTCTACAGCGCGACCAGCCCGGCCCAGCTCATCTACCTCGACAACGTGCTCAACCTGAAGGGCGCGCCCAACGAGAACTACGCGCGCGAAATCCTCGAGCTGTTCGCCTTCGGCGTCGACAACCGCTACACCCAGACCGACATCGAGCAACTGGCGAAATGCTTCACCGGCTGGACCGTCCGGAAGGTCTGGCCGGATCAGCAGCCCACCTTCCCCGCCTCCGCCCGCACGCCGCCGATCGACGAGAGTGTCCAGTACGAGGATCGCGTCGTGTTCGATCTCGGCGCGGGCTGGCGATACTTCAAGGGCACGCGCGAACCCTCGCCCGCCGGCAATGGCACAGCCACCACGGCCTGGACCCAGCCCGACTTCAATGCGGTCTCCTGGACCGCCGGCGCCACGGGCATGGGGTACGGCGATAACGACGACGCCACCACGCTCCCCGACATGCGCAACGGCTACCTGAGCGTGTATCTGCGACGCGAGTTCGCCACGCCTTCGGCGGAGTTTCTCGAAGGTCTGCTTCTCTCCGTGGATTACGACGACGGCTTCGTGGCCTACCTGAACGGCACCGAGATCGCGCGCAGCGAAACCATGGAGGGCACCGGCACCCCGCCGCCGTTCAACCGCGCTGCCAGTGGCAGTCATGAGGCCGGCAGACGGCCCGACAATTTCTCCCTGCGCGAGTTCGCGCACCTGCTCAAACCCGCGCCGGCGCTCAACGTGCTCGCCATCCAGATGCACAACATCTCGGCGGACAGCTCGGACGCCTCGATCCTGCCGCGCCTGGTCAGCCGCCGCACGCTGCCGGGCAGCATCGAGAACGGCGACCCGAACGGGCTGTGGACCTTCCGCTTCAATCCCGCCCAGCACGACCTCACCGAGAAAGTCCTGTTCCGCGGCACCTCCTACGAATTCAAGGTGCCGGCCGGCCGCACCGGCACCAACGGACTGCGCGATGCGATCGACGTGATCGACTACATGGTCGGCCACCCCTCCACCGCCGAGTTCATCTGTATCAAGCTCATCAACAAATTTGTCTCCGACGAAATCTCGCTGCACTCGTATCACGAAGGCACCGCGCCAGCGGATCTCACCGCCTTGCTCGATGACGCCCGGCGTGCGTGGAACTCGACCCAGCCGGCGGGCCACATCGCCACGGTTCTGCGCGCCATCCTCAAGCCCGGCTCGTTGGACGGACCCTTCTGGGCCCGCGCCAACCACCGCGCCAAGGTCAAGACGCCGATCGAATTCATCAACAGCAGCGCGCGTGCGCTGGGCGTCAACGTCGGCGGCACCAGCCTCCCCGCCGCCAACGACACCCTCGGCATGCATCTCTTCACCCGCGATGATCCCGACGGCTGGTCGGAGTCGGGCATCGACTGGATCGACACCGGCACGCTTCTCGCCCGCATGCAGTTCGCGCAGACGCTCTCCTCCGATCGCGTGGGTAGCGTGCGCTGGGATCTCACCGCCTGGTTGGCGGCCAACCAGTTGTCGTCCGCGGCGTCGATCGTGGACTACTTCAATCAGCTCCTCTTCCAGGGCTCCATGCCCGCGGCCAATCGCGAGCTGCTCATCCGCTTCGCCACCACCGACGACGCCGGAAATCCACTGCCGCTCGACCCGGGCCGCACCGATTACGCGGCGCGCGTGCGCGATCTCGTGGGGTTCATCCTCGGCACCCCGCAATGGCACTTCCAATGAACGAACGCCGCACGTCCTGACCCATCGCGATCCGACCGACCCGCCTCCCACCAACTCCCCATTCTCCTGATCCCATGAACCTTTCCCGCCGGCATTTCCTCAAGATGAGCTCCCTCGCCTGGGGAGCCCTGGGCATCAACCTCGCCGCGCCGAGCTTGTTTCAAAGGCGCCTGCTCGCCGCCGACCTGCCGACCGATCGGAAGCTGATCTTCATCTTCCAGAACGGCGGCAACGACGGGCTCAACACGCTCATCCCCACCGGCGATCCGTCGTACAACACCGACAGCCGGCCTTCGCTCTACATCCCGCCCGCGCAAGCCATCGACACCGGCAACGGCTTTGCGCACCTGCACCCCGCGCTGCAGCCGATGATGGAGATCTACAACAGCACCGCGCTCAACGGCCAGGCGGGCCCCGGCAACCTCGCCGTCCTGCATCGCATCGGTTACTCCGGCCAGTCGCAGTCCCATTTCGATTCGCAGCAGTACTGGCAGAATGGCGTGCCCGGCAAGGCCGCCCTCGAGGAGGGCATGTTCTACCGCCACCTCAACGCCACCCGCGATCTGCAGGATCCCGACAACGCCTTCGTGGCCGCCGCGATCTCGAGCTCACAAATGGTCGCGCTCAAAGGCGACAAGCCGTTCCCGAACTTCAGTCGCGCGTCCGATTTCTCCTTCGGCGGCACCGCCGCGCGATCGCGCAAAATCCTTGGCACGCTGCCCACCTCACCCCTCGGCGGTGACGGCGCGGGCATGCTCGGCCTCTATGGCGGCCCGCAGGATGACGCCTCCAAGATCTACCGTCCGCTGGTGCATCAGACCGGACAACTCCTCGGCTCCACCATGGGCATCCTGCAGGGCGCCGTGGGCCAGGGGACCTACACGCCCGAGAACGGGGCCGTGTACTCAAACGACGGCCTCGGCCGGAAACTCATGGAGGCCGCCATGCTCTTCAAACGAACGCCGGTCAAGGTGGTCGGCATGACCATCGGCGGCTGGGATAACCACACCGACCAGGGCCAGATCACCGGCACGCAACCCAACCTGCTGGGGCAGCTCGCGCGCGGCTTCCAGGCGCTGCACCGCGATCTCCAGGCGCAGTGGGACAAGGTCCTCATCGTGACCATGACGGAGTTCGGACGCACCTCGGAGGAGAACGGCAGCCGCGGCACGGATCACGCCGAGTCGAGCGTGGTGTTCGTCGCGGGCGGCGGCGTGAAGGGCGGCATCTACAACTGCGATTCCACCACCTGGAAGAGCGGCGACATGTTCAGCAGCCGCAGCGGGCGCTACCTCTCCAAGCGCACGGATTTCCGCTCGGTGTTCGGCGAGGTGTTCACGAATCACTTCGGGGATTCGCCGGCCCTGCTCGACCAAATCATCCCCGGCTATTCGGCGGCCAAGGCGAAGGACGCGGCCGGGTTCCAGCCGCTGGGATTCATGAAGAGTTGATCCCTCCAGTAGCCGTGGGCGGATCAGCGCCGCATGGCCGGCGGCGGCTATGAGGCGGGTTCCCCTACGGCAGCCGGGTGAACCACCGGTTCCAACGCGGCGCATAGCCCCGGTCCGGATCGAGCGAGGCCACCACCGCCTCCGCCCGCCCCAAGACCGCCGTCCGCGCGACGGTCCCGAAATAGCGCGAATCCAAACTGTCGTCGCGACTGTCGCCCATCACGAAGTACCGTCCCTCCGGTATCGTCAGGGGCCCGAAGCTTCTCAGCGCGTCCCGCGCCGGCAATCCGGCCACCGGATGGACATGCTCGCCCAGGTGCTCCAATGCGAAGACCCGGCCCTCGCGCTCCGCCATCGGCAGGGCGTCCGCGGTCGCCGGTGGGAACTCGGTGTACGACACCGGCGCTCCGTTGATGAACAGCCGGTTCTGCCGCATCTCGATCGTCTCGCCGGGAAGGCCCACCACGCGCTTCACCAGCCGGATGCCATCCGCCGGCGAATTCAGCACCACCACGTCGCCCCGCTCCGGCGCGCCCCACTCGGCGAGGTGCCAGGTGGTGAACGGCACCTTGAGATCGTAGGCCAGGCGGTTCACGGCAATGCGTTCCCCCACCAGGATCGTTGGCTTCATCGAACCCGTCGGAACATCGTTCCAATCCGCAATCGCCGATCGCAGCGAACCCACCAACAGCACCAGAAGGCCAATCGGACGCACCCACTCACGCCAAAGGTAGGTCAGGATGCTCACTCGCACCGGTTCAGCCCGTCCGCCTTGATTCTCCATGCCACGATTGGACCAGACGCAGGAGGGCGCGTTCAAACCATCGACAAGCGGCCGGCACCTGCCCCTACTGTGCGCGCGTGGCCGCACCGCTCGCCATCACCTGTGGAGATCACGCCGGGATCGGCACCGAGGTCGCCTTGAAGGCCTTGGTTGGCCGGATTCCCGACGCCCGCGCGCTCCCGGTGGTGTTGATTGGCGATCGCGGTCATGTCGGAAGCTGGTGCGCGCGACTGGGGATCGGGACGTTGCACGACTACCGCGGCGCGGAGACGACCGCCGCGCTGTCCCTTCTCGACCCCCTGCCCGCGCCTCTCGCTTCGGAACTTCCACCGGGCGGACCGGAGTCCGCCCGGGCGGCGTTGGCCCTGTTGAAGCGTGGCGCCGAAGGGTGTGTGCGCGGTGAATTCTCCGGCCTGGTCACGGCGCCCGTGAGCAAGGAAGCCATCCTGCGCACCGGCACGCCGTTCGTCGGGCAGACCGAGTTCCTCGCTGAGGCGGCCGGCCTGGCGCCCGACGGCGTGACCATGATGCTGCTGGGCGAGGATGCGGCCGGACGCTGGTTGCGCGTGGCGCTGGTGACGACGCACCTGCCGTTGCGCGAGGTCGCCGACGCCATCACGGCTGAGGGCATCGAACGCACCATCCGCCACGGCGTCCTCGCCTGCCGGCTCCTGGGGTTGGTCACCGCGCGGGTGGGCGTCTGCGGACTCAACCCGCATGCGGGCGAAGGTGGACTGCTCGGGACCGAAGACGAAGCGATCGTGCGACCGGTGGTGGAGGCGTTGGCTCGCGAAGGACTCGCGGTGCGGGGACCGCTGGCGGCCGACACTCTGTTCCACGACGCGGCCACGGGCCGACACGACGTGGTGGTCGCGATGTATCACGACCAGGGGCTTCCACCGCTCAAGCTGCTGGCGTTCGAGAACGGCGTGAACTGGACCCTGGGCTTGCCGTTTCCGCGCACCTCCCCGGACCATGGCACCGCCTTCAACGTCGCCGGCCGCGGCGTGGCGGAGGCCTCCAGTATGATTGCCGCGCTGCGCCTCGCCGAGCGGCTGGTGGGCCGACCGCCGAAATAACTTGAGGAAGGGCTAGCGGGAGCGATGCGCCAACCTCCCGCCGCCGGCCTCAACGAGGCCGAAGGAGACAGCCCAAGGCGCAGCCTTGGGACGGGACATCGGAGAGAATTTTGGAGGCCTGAAGGGCCGAAAGGTTCCGTGCCCGTCGACCTTGGGGACGCGAGGACCCAAGGCTTCGCCCTGGGCTATCTCCTGGCCGGGCGTTGCCCGGCTCCCGCCCGGAGACCTCAGGGAAATCGCACGGGCCAAGGTCATTTCAGGATCCCCAATGGATTCACTTCCCCTCACTCCAACTTCTTCAGCACCACCTTGCGGATGTGCGCCTTGGTCTCGTAGGTCGCGATGCCGAGCGGCACGCTTTCCTCGATCGGACCCGACCGCAGGCTGAACCGCCGGTCCTTGGTGGCGACATCGACGATCTTCGCGTCGTCCAACCAGGCTTCGAGCTTCTCCGCGGTTACGCGAACGCGCACCGCGTACCAGCGGTCGCGCTGGAAGTTCATGATCTTCATCGTCTCGTTCTCGGAGGCGTCGAGCCCGTCGATGCTCGAGATGCCCACCAGTCCGCCGCCCCATCCGCCGAGGATCAGGGTCGCGTTGGTGCCGCCGATCGGGAAGGTGAGACCGCAGAAGAAGTCGTTGCCCGTCACGCGCTTCGCCTCGACCTGCAGCTCATAGTTCCCCTTGGGCACCGCGTTGGT
>CAZYJB010000120.1:0-8572 GCA_964647675.1 uncultured Verrucomicrobiota bacterium
CATGCCGTAGGCCGTGATGGCGACGACCATGAACTTCAGCATGGGATCCTGGCGCACTTTGTCCCACGCGCCGCGCAGGGTGAGCAGGCCGTTGAGCATGCCGCCCCAGGAAGGCGCCACGAGCATCACCGAGAAGACCATGCCCAGCGATTGCGCCCAGTCCGGCAGCGCGGTGTAGAGGAGGTGATGCGGACCCGCCCAGATATAGAGGAAGATGAGGCCCCAGAAATGGATGATGGAAAGCCGGTAGGAAAACACCGGCCGATCGGCGGCCTTGGGCAGGTAGTAGTACATCAGGCCCAGGTAGGGCGTGGTCAGGAAGAACGCCACCGCGTTGTGCCCGTACCACCACTGCACCAGCGCGTCCTGCACGCCGGCATAGACGGGGTAACTCTTGAAGAAGCCGGCCGGGACCTCGAGCGAGTTGAAGATGTGCAGCACCGCCACCGTGATGGCGGTCGAGATGTAGAACCAGATTGCCACGTACATGTGGCGCTCGCGGCGGCGCGCGATGGTGCCGAAGAGGTTGATGGAGAAGACCACCCAAACCACCGCGATGGCGATGTCGATGGGCCACTCGAGCTCCGCGTACTCCTTGCTGGTGGTGAAGCCGAGCGGCAGCGTGACCGCCGCCGCCACGATGATCAGGTTCCAGCCCCAGAAGTTCACCCAGCTCAGGAGATCGCTGAACATGCGCGCCTTGCACAGGCGCTGCAGCGAGTAATAGATGCCGGCGAACATGCCGTTGCCCACGAACGCGAAGATCACGGCATTGGTGTGCAGCGGACGCAGCCGGCCGAAGGTGGTGTATTGCAGGTTCAGGTTCGCGTCGGGATAGAACAACTGGATCGCGGCCAGCAGGCCCGCGAGCATGCCGACCACGGCCCAGATGACCGTGACGATCGAAAAGGCCCGGACGATCCGGTTGTCATACTTGATGGTTTCGACGTTCATGAGGGTTCTGAGTTGCGGGGAGTCAAAGGGGTGCGATCGGCCGCCCGGGCCGGCGGGTCGTCGGCGAGGATGCGCATGGCCGGCGTGGTGGTGTCCTCGAACTGCCCGCTGCGCGTGGCCCACACGAAGACGGCCAGGAAGGACCCGGCGAGGAACAGGCTGGCGAGGATCAGAATGACGATGACTTCCATGGCCGGGCGTGTTCCTGGTTCAGCCGTCCTCCCGCGCCTGGTCTGAGCCGGCAACCGTGGGGGAGGTGGATTTAATCAGGCCGCGGCGCGCGGCGGCGAGCCGGGTGGAGGCCATCGCGAAGACGACCACCGTGGCTGAGCTCAGCGGCATGAGCACGGCGCAGATCAGGGGTGAGAGGATGCCGGCAGCGGCGATGGACACGCCCACGACGTTGTAGGCGCCCGAGACGAGGAACCCGATCCGCACGAGGCGCACGGCGTCCCGCGAGAAATCCAGGATCTGCGCCAGCCCGGCCACGCGCGGAGCGTCGAGGATGACGTCGCTGGCCGGCGAAAACCTCCCCACGCCTTCCACCACCGCGACGCCAATGTCGCCCTGGCGCAACGCGCCCGCGTCATTGAGACCGTCGCCGACCATCATCACGCATCGTCCGTGCTCCTGCAGCGCGCGCACGTGGGCCAGCTTCTCCTGCGGACTCTGGTTGAAGTGCAGGTCCGAGCCATCGCCGAACCAGCGCGCGAAACGCTCGCGCTCGTGCGCGTGATCACCGCTGAGCAACACCAACGGGTAGCGCGCCGCGAGTTTGCCCAGCAGCACGTCGACTTCCGGGCGGACGCGGTTTTCGATCCGCATCATTCCCAGGTAGAGTCCGCCCTCTGCGAGGTGCACACGGCTGCCGGCGGTCGCGTCTTGGGAAACCACCACACCTCCGGCGGCCAACCACGCGCGCGAGCCAATCCAGATCGGGCGTCCATGCACCTCCCCGTAGATCCCCTGCCCGACTTCCTCCCGGAAGCCAGCCACCGGGACGCTTTCCCCGGACTGGCCGAGGTGGCGGGCGACGCGGCGGGCGTGCGGATGGGTGGATTGCCGGCACAACGCCGCGACATGCGCCGCCTGATCGCGGGTCAGCGGAGCGCCGTCAAAGCTGACACCCGCGGAGTCGGCTGCCGTCAGCGTGCCCGTCTTGTCGAAGACGACCGTGTCCACGCGTGCCAGGGTTTCGATGACCCCCGAGTTGCGGACGAAGGCACCGAACCGCGCCAGCAACCGCTGGGCGGTGCCGAGGGTGAACGGCGCCGCCAGGGCCAGCGCGCACGGGCACGCGACGATCAGCACCGAGGTAAAGGCCTTGAGTCCGCGGATGGAATCGCCGGCGAGGGCCCAGCCGATCATGGCCCCGACCGCGACCACCACCACCACCAGGGTGAAGCGGCGGCTGTACCGATTGGTCACCGACTCGAAGGAACGGTCGCGCGGCTTGTGGAAGGCCTCATCGTTCCAAAGTGACGTGAGGTAGCTCTGCGACACGGGCTTCAGGGTCGCCACTTCGATCGCGCCCCCGACCTGCCGTCCACCCGCGTACAGATGATCTCCGGGCACGCGGCGCACCGGATCCGACTCCCCGGTTAC
Source organism: uncultured Verrucomicrobiota bacterium (assembly GCA_964647675.1). Lineage (GTDB taxonomy): Bacteria > Verrucomicrobiota > Verrucomicrobiia > Limisphaerales > CAIMTB01 > CAIMTB01. The sequence goes on from CAZYJB010000120.1 coordinate 2,560, forward strand.
GAAGCTGTAGTCCACGCATCCTTCGCCCGCAACGAGCTGGGCGTCGGCCGGGATCAGCTCGCCACTGCGCACCAGCAGACGATCTCCGGTATCGACCTTGGAGAGCGCGATCGACTCGTCGCCGGACGCCGTGCGACGCACCACTGCCAGCGGGAAGAAGCCTCGGTAGTCGCGATCGAAACCGAGGCGGTCATGGGTCTTCTGCTGGAAGGCACGGCCGCAGAGCAGGAAGAAGACGAGCCCGGCGAGCGAATCCAGATAGCCCTCGCCGCGGCCCGAGACGATTTCCGCCAGGCTCTGCAAATAGAGTGCAGCCAGGCCGGCGGTGATGGGGACGTCCAGGGTCAGCACGCGCTGACGCAGGCTGGCCCAGGCGGAACGCCAGTAGTCCGCCGCGCTGAACACCAGCACTGGCAGCGTGAGGATCAGGCTCAACAGGCCGAATAACGCGCGGAACCTCGGGCCGCTGTGGCTGTCCAGCCCGAGGTACTGCGGCAGGCTGAACAACATCACGTTGCCGAAGGCGAATCCCGCCACGGCGATCTGCCAGCCAAGCTGACGTACCGGTGCCGGCTTCGCGCGATCCAGCTCGGCCAGGGTCAGCTCCGGCGCATAGCCCACGCGGTCCAGCAACGCCGCGAGCTCCCCCAGTCGAATCTGCGCGGGCGCGAAGGCGATGGACACTTCGCGCCGCGGGAAGTTCACCCGCGAGCGTCCGACACCGGGGTGCAGACGGAAGAGGTGTTCGAGCAGCCAGACACACGCGACGCAATGAATGGCCGGCACCTGGAACGTGACGCGGGCCAGTTTGTCGTCCTGGAAATCCAGCAGCCGCCGCGCCACCGCCGGATCGTCGAGATACGCCCAGCAATCCGCACGGGCTCCCTCAGGGATGCGGCGCGCGGGACGCTCGCCCATGCGGTAGTAATCCGTCAGGCCGCCATCCTGCAGCAGCGAAAACACCGTCTGGCAACCGAGGCAGCAGAAGGCGTGTTGCGCGGATCGATACCCGCCGCCGACACAGGGTTCGCCACAGTGACGGCAGGGTTCCTGGGCCGCTTCTCGCGTCGCCGCGTCGGATCCCAGCGCTGCGGCCCAGGTCCCCGGAGACACGGCTTCGCCGCCGGTCGAGGCACCGGCGAGGCGAAGTGGATCGAGGGTGTCCGACATGCGCGTGGTCGTGTCGTTGTCCACACGCACATCGCCGGGCGGCACATGCCACCCCGCTCCGGGACGCAACCCCCCTCTGGGTCCTGAGCCGCGGCCTCCTTGCCGCACGGCGGACCTGGAAACAGGAACCGCGCCCCGCGCACGTCGCGTGAGCAACGGGGTGAACCTATGCGTCCGGGTGGCGGTCCGGGCTCAACCATTCTTGGCCAGCAGTGGTCCAATCTTGGCACTGCCCCGCCAAGATTCAGTGCGTCGCCGCGAGGAAGGTCGTGCGGTAACGCGTGGGACTCTCCCCGTGCGCCGTCAGCACGAGGACGGGTCCCGACTCGACGCGCCGGAACGACGACGAACACAGCCCTTCGAGATCTCCCTTCACGGGGAACCCGATCGAGCCTTCGGTCGGCGGGATCACCTCGACCGTGCTCCACGCCGCGTCGACCCCGATCTCAAACGAGACCCCCGCGCGCCCGCCCGCAAGGAGACGCGGGTTGGCGGGATCGGACACCAGCCGGGTCCCGGGAGGGAACTGCCAGCGGACCTGAAACCACCGCCGTCCCGCCAGGGCCGAATGCTCGAAGAGATCGTCGACCTGCCATCCGTCGCGTCCTTCGTCCTTCACTCGCCGCACCTGCCGGCTCGCCCGGCCATGCGGCAACAGGAGGTCCGCCTCAAGCGTCTGTTCGTCCACCACCGTCCACACCGGGCGCGCATGCGGATTGCCCCAGAGGAAGGGTCCGAGCCGGTTGGGGAAGGTCGCTCCGGGCACGTGCGGACCATTGTGGGCGCGCCAGGAAGCGAGGTAAGCCCGCAGGCGCGTGTCGCCGTAGTAGGCGCCCGTGCCGGGATCGATGACCACCGCCACGCCATTCAGCCAGAGCGAGAGATGCAGCGCGTCGAGATGCCCGTGCGCAGCGGTGCTGAGGTATCCGAGCGGCGAGAGATCCCAGCGGGCCTGCCACGCGCCCGACCAACTGGTGGCGTGCCCCGATTCTGCGAAGATGAGCCAGTCGCCGCCGCCGCCCACACAGGCGGGAGGTTGCACGGGGGTCGGCGGCTCACCCAGCCACCAGCGCAGCACCGGGCTGCTCGGCGCGTCGGCCAGCCAGCGATACCATTCGCCCGCCGCGTCGGTGTCGCTTTCCCCCAGGGGCACCGCCAGCGCGCTGTCGGAGTCGCCGTAGTCCCAGCGATCCGAAGGTGTCTGCACCGTGACGAAGAAATCCGCCGCGCGCCGCAGACGTTCCTCCACCGCCTCGGAGACCGGGTGTCCGGCAGCGCGCAGCGCGCCGCGCGTGTGCCAGCACAGTTCCCACGCGAAGAGCTGATAGGACAGTGCCTGCTCCTGATTGCCGCCGTCCTCCGCGAACTGGGCCAGGACCTCGCGTTCCCACAGCCGGGCCAGTTCACCACGCGAAGTGCACCAGCGCGTGAGCACGGGCCATCGCGTCACGGCCAGCAGCAGGCCCGCGAGTTCGCCCAGCAAGTGGTTGTTCGCCGACGACCCGTACGAGCGATGGCGCCACGTAAACCACGCATGCGCCGGAAGCACACGCTGACGGATCGCCGCCCAATCCGACGGCAGCGACCCCGCGGCCTCCAGCAGCGCGTCGATCCAGGCGAAGTTCATGAGGCGCATTCCCGCCTCCAGCGCGCTGGTCCAGTTCCAACCGTAGTACGGGGGATTCTTCCGGACCCAGTCCGCCAGCCAGGCCGCTACCTTGGCGGAGGCGGCCGGATTGGCATTGAGCCAGGCCGACTGCGCCAATCGTCCCACCGCCTGCCAGCGGCTTATTTCCCAGAGCACCTTGATGTCGCAGCCGGGTGGTAGTTCGCGGTGGTTCAGTCGGAACCCGTGGCGTCCGGTGGGAAGGTCCTTGCGCGCCTGCGCGTCCATGAACCAGCGCGGCGGGTCGTCGACCTTTACGCGCAGATGGCCGAACAGCAGCCAGTCACCCGCGAGGATCTCGGCGGCATGCTGACGCACGCTGGCGACCAGACTTTCCGGCGCGATCTCCCGGGGCGGCAGGACCGGCCAGGCTCCGGCGGCGGCCGGACCCACCGGCGGCGCCAGGAAGGGCGGCAGCCGTCGCATGTCCTCCCGCTGGCGCATTCGCTGGGCGACACGCTCGCGAAATTCGTCGGGCCGCATCGCCTTGAGCCGATGCCAGTACCAGCGCCACCCGTGCTTCATGGGCGGCAACGTTGGAGGACGCCCCACCCCTGTGTCCACGTCCGGAACATTGTCGGAATCCCAGACAACCGCCGTCCCCCCGCCTGAATGGTCTCTTCAACCCATTCGAATGGCCGGCTTTGACCGGAAAATCCCTAGGGCCGGGCGCGCGCCCTGGCGTCGGCGGCAATTACAAAACGATGCCACGAGGCCGGTTGACCCGGAACCGTCGTACGGGGGTCGATCGAACATCCCAACGGCTTGTGGATCAGCGAGAAGCGCATCAGGAGGGATTTACGAACAGGACCGGCAGCAGCTCTGGCCCGAATCTAGCTCTAGGGAACCTGCTTAGTCACCAATCACCAGTCCGATCACCTAAAACATCCAAGTCGTACAGCATGAAAACCACCCTGAAAACAGCCGCGGTCGCGGGGGCGCTGCTCGCCAGCGCCAGCGCCATGGCGATTGACGTCAATATCAACCGCAATACCGGCTACTTCACTGGCAGCGGCGGCGAGTTCACCCTCGGACCCGTCCCGGCCGCCTGGTACAGCAGCTACTCGCCGGAGGCGCTCTACAACCTCGGCAGCGGGATTGGGATCCAGACCTTCTGTCTGGAGCGCGATGAGAACGTGGCGTCCAACCCCAATCAGGCCGTGATCAACCAGAATGGCATCGCCTTCGGCGGCGGCGTGAACACGAACTCCGGCGATCCGATCTCGAAGGGCACAGCGTGGTTGTACTCGCTGTTCTCCGGCGGTGCGCTGGATGACCTCGGTTACGACTACACGCCGGGTGCCGGACGCGCGGCCACCGCCGGCGCGCTGCAGGACATGATCTGGGCTCTCGAGGACGAGCAGAGCATCGACCTCGGCAACATGTTCTACGGCGACCTCATCGCGAAGTTCGGTTCCGTCGCGGCCGCCAAGGCCGACAACGCCGGCGAATTCCCCGCCCGCGTGTTGAACATCACCAAGGACGGCGCTCCCGCGCAGGACATGCTGATCCGCGTGCCGGACGCGGGTGGAACCCTCACGCTGCTCGGCCTGGGCCTGGCCGGCGTCGCCGTCGCGCGCCGTCGCCCGTCCGTCTAACCGATCGGATCGATCTGATCGATCGGTGATCCCTTTTGCCGGGGGCGACCCCGGCAACCAACGCCCTCTCCGCCGGCTTCCCCCAAGCTGGCGGGGAGGGCAATTCGCTGAGAGCCGGCCCCCACACCGCATCTCATTTCATCTCATCCCATTCCATCCCATCCCATCTCACCACGTTTTCGCCTCGCGCCACGTCACCTCAGGTTCGGTCAGATCGTGTCGCCGTCTCGTCTCGTCTCGTCTCGTTTCGCGCGTGATCGCGGGTTCACGGCGTCACCGGCAGCCGCTCGTCGATGGGGGGGGCGGACATGAGGACTCCCTGTTCCTTGTAGGGCTTGAGGAGAAAATGGGTGGCGGTGGAAACCACGCCCTGGATGGTGGCGAGTTTCTCCGACACGAACGTGGCAACCTCGCGCAGATCGTTGCCGGCCACCACGACCAGCAGGTCGTAGCCTCCGGACATGAGATAGCACGACTCCACCTCGGCATACTTCGCAATGCGGTCCGCCAGGCGGTCGAATCCGCCGCCGCGCTCCGGGGTGATGCGCACCTCGATGACGGCCCGCACGAGGTCGTGGCCGACCTTTTCGTCGTTGAGCACCGCGCGGTATCCCAGGATGACCCGGTCGTTCTCATACGCCTTCAGCCTGGACACCACCTCCGCCTCGGACGTCCCCAGGAGCGAGGCCATCTGGGCGGGCTTCAGAGCGGCGTTGTCGCGGACCAGTTTCAGGAGCGGATCCATGGCCGCTGCTTCTAAGGTGCGGAGCGGGCACGGGGAAGGCTTTTTCCGCTGTCATCCCGTCCTTGCCGCGGAGGACCGCTCGGCGCAGCCTGCGCGGCCACTTGAACCCCCCCCGCCCATGCCGCCATCTGGTCTGCGGGCCGTGTTCCTGGATCGCGACGGAACGCTCAATATCGAGCGCAACTACCTGAGCGATCCCGAACTGCTCGAACTGTTCCCGGGTATCGGATCCGCCCTTGGCCGGCTGCAGGACGCCGGCCTGGTCCTCTTCATCGTCACCAACCAGTCGGGCATCGGCCGCGGTTACTATACCGAAGGCGATATGCACCGGGTGAATCAACGCCTGGTCGAGCACCTCGCCCCGCACGGCATCCGTTTCCGGCACATCTATTTCGCGCCGGAATCCCCGGACGCTCCGAGCCGCGGACGCAAACCCTCGCCTCAATTCCTGTTCGACGCGCGCGACGCCTACGGCATCGACCTCGCGCGCAGCTACATGGTGGGCGACAAGATCGCTGATCTGGAATGCGGTTGGAATGCGGGTGTGCGAGCCAGCGTGCTGGTGCGCACCGGGTATGGCGCCGAGACGGAGAAGCGCGCGCCGCTTGCGGTGGCGCGCGCCTGGGTGGTGGACGACCTGCCCGCCGCGGTGGAAGTCATCCTCCGCGACGTGGCGTCGGTGCACCCATAGACGCGGGCGTGTAGCCTGCGCCGATTCGTTTGGCGAATGGGGCCGCCGGAGCGGTCAAGCGCCGCCTGCACGGCGGCGGCTACGAGGACACGGGTGGATCGCAACCCCTCCAGGGTTGCCACGGCGACGGTGACCGTATCACC
>CAZYJB010000121.1:0-8565 GCA_964647675.1 uncultured Verrucomicrobiota bacterium
CCAGGTCACGCGCCTCGGCCTCGAGGAAGGCAAGGTGCCGGAGCATCTGAAGGAAAAGTTCAACGATCGCCTGCGCGACACTGCGGTGTTCGGTCAAAGCGAGGAACTGCCGTGGGCCGAGGTTCCCTTCTTCCGTCCGGTCGGCGGCAGCCGCATCACGCTCGATCGCCTGGTCGCCGATCTGCCGGAGGGACGGGCTTTGGTGTTCCAGGGCCGCCGCGCACGGCTGGAGCTCAAAGCCTCGCAGCGCCTCAGTCTCGACGGCGGCACCTCCCGGCGCCTGGCTGTCGGCACGCTGGCCACCGTGCTGACCGCCCCGGATCTTGCCCCCACCGGAACCCTCGACCTCTCGACCGAACTCAACTGGCAGATCGAGACCGACAGCGGTCATCGTGGCTGGATCGCGGTGCCCGCCAGCGAACTGACCTTCCTCGCCTCGGACTCCGACGCCGAAACCCTCGTCGAGACGGTGACCCTCGCGCGTGTCCTGGAGGACGGAGGCCGGACCATTCTCGAGTTGATCGAGCCGCTGGTGAATGCCTTCGATCCAGCGTCGCTGGTCATCTTCGGAAATGTCGCCCTCGCCACGCACGGCGACTCGGTGAGCGAGATCGTGGGCCAGGGAGATGCCACCCGGCCGCACCAGCAATTCGCGCTGCGCAAGGCGCCCCTCACCCACATTCCCGCCGCTAACGAGTCCGGCCGCGACTCCACGCTCGAGGTCTGGGTCGACGACCTCCTGTGGCAGGAGGTCCCGTCGCTCTACGCGCAGCCGCCCAGTGCGCGCGTGTTCGTCAGCCGTCGCGCGGACGACGGAACCACCGTGCTCACCTTCGGCGACGGGCGTTTCGGTGCACGCCTGCCTTCCGGACGGGAGAACGTGCGCGCCAACTACCGCCATGGGATCGGTCTCGAAGCGCTGGTGGACTCCGGCCAGCTTAGTCTGTTGCTCACGCGCCCGCTGGGCATCAAATCCGTGACCAACCCGGCGGGAAGTGCAGGCGCCGAGGACCCTGAGAATCTCGACGACGCCCGCGCCAACGCCCCGTTGCAGACGCTCACGTTGGGTCGCGTGGTGTCCCTCAGCGACTATCGTGATTTCGCCCGCGCCTTCGCCGGCGTCTCGCGCGCGCACGCCGCGTGGACCTGGACCGCCTCGGGCCGCGGTCTCTTTGTGACCGTGCTGGGTCCCAGCGGCGCCACTCTTTCTCCCGGCCGGGATTCCACGTTGGAGAAACTGACCCTGGCCCTGCAGGGCGCCGGCAATCCGCTGGTCCCGCTCACGGTAACCTCCGGAATCCTGGTGACCTTCCGAATCGCGGGAACCCTGCACGTCGCGCCGGACCGACTCGCGGAGGATGTCCTCGCTGCGGTCCAGGAGGCGTTGCGTGTCGCGTTCGGTTTTGCGGCGCGCGATTTTGGGCAACCGGTCGCCCTGAGCGAAGTCGTCTCCGTCGTGCAGAATGTGGCGGGAGTGGTGTTCGTCGATCTCGACCTGTTCCGCGCCGATTCGCCCGGGGTGGCGCTTTCCTTCATCGAAGCGAAACGCCCGCGCGACGGAACCACCGTCGGATTGGCGCACCCGGCAGAATTGCTCGTCCTCGACGAGACCTCGCTGTCCAGCCTGGTCGCCCGGAACACTTCGACCTGAATGCCGCCATGAGCTTCGACGCCGAATCCCTGTACCGCCTGCTCCCGGCGATTCACCGCGTGCGCGATGCGGAGCGCGGTTACCCGCTGCGCCAGCTTGTGGACGTGATCGCCGGCCAGGTGGCCGTGCTCGAGGACGAACTGGAGCGCCTGTACGAGAACCAGTTCGTCGAAACCGCGGAACCATGGGCGCTGCCCTACCTCGGAGACCTCCTCGCGATCACGGGCCTGCCCGCAGCCAACCTTGCGCATACGCCGCGCGCCGAAGTGGGCAACACCATTGCCTACCGTCGTCGAAAAGGGACCGCGGCCGTGCTCGAACTGCTCGCGCGCGACACGACCGGCTGGCCGGCCCGCGCGGTCGAGTTCTTCGAACGCCTCGAAACCACCCAGTGCCTGAACCACGTGCGGCCGCAGTCCTTCGCCACGGCCAGCCTGCGGCAGGCGTCCAACCTCGAGTTGATGGGCTCGCCCTTCGAACCGGTTTCGCGCTTCACCGAGGTCCGGCGCATCGAACCCGCGCGCGGACGCTGGAACATCCCCAACGTCGGCGTCTCGCTCTGGCGCGTTCAACCGGTCTCGCGCACAGCCGCCCCCCTCGTCCCCGACGCCGGGTTCACGGGTCGCCGGCACTTCCGGTTTCACCCGCTCGGTCTCGACGTGCCGTTGCTCAATCTCCCCGTGACCGAGGTGGACGCTGGTTCACTCGCCGGACCAGGCCATGTCCCGATGCCGATCACCCTGCGTCGCCTGGCGGGCGCGCGCTGGACCGGCGCCGCCGCGGGGGATCCACCGCAGTTCCATCCCTCCGACGCCTTCTACGGCGAAGGCCGCAGCCTTCTGCTCCTGGAGAAATCCGGAACGCAGTTCCTGCCGGTGGCGGCGCACCGCATCGTGGTCAGCGATCTGCGTGACACGACCGACGGCTCCGGCAATCCGATCTGGGCGCACGACGCCTTCGGCCTGTCGAACGGGCTGATTCTCCTCGACCCAATGCGCGGCCGGGTGCTCTACCCGACCACCCAGTCCGCGCGCGATTGGCCCCAGGGCAGTTGCCATTTCGGTGCCGCCCTGACCGTCGGCGGAGGGGAGTACGGTCGCACCGCCTCCCTGCGGGCGAACCGAGGCACCCGTGTTTCGGTGCGCCATGAGGTGCCGGTCAACGGCACGCTCACCGCCGCTCTCGCCACGGTGCCCTCCACCGAGTCCGCCTCCCTCGAGATCGCGAACAGCGGCGATTACCCCGAGAACGCGCTCCTACTCGACGCCACCCAGCGCGCGATCGAGATCGCCGCGCGCGACGGCGCGTTTCCGGTCGTTCGAATCGGCTCGCCCATCGAGATCACCGGTGACGCCAGCGGCTCGGTCACGCTTAACGGGATCCTCGTCGCCGGGAATCCGATCGTCGTCCTCGGTCCGGTCCGGCAGGTCACGCTGCGCCATTGCACCGTGATTCCAAGAAGCCCTGTCCGACCCGATGCGCAGGACGCATTCGACGGCTCGCCCGCCCTGATCGTGAACGCACCCGATGTCGAGGTGGTCATCGAGGACTCGGTGCTCGGGCCCGTGCATCTCCAGGACGACACCCGCCTCACCGTGCGGCGTTCGATCCTGCATGCCGGGGATCCCACGCGTCCGGTGCTCAGCGCAGCGGACGGTCTCACAGCGGCCGGCACGCTGCGCATCGAGAATTCCACCGTGATCGGCAAGGTCGCCGCCCACGATTTCGAGCTGGTCTCCAACTCGATACTGCTCGCGGCGAGGATCACCAGCCCGCCCGATGGCTGGCCGGCCGCCGTGGTAACACCCCGGCGCCAGTCCGGCTGCTTCCGGTTCAGCTGGCTGCCCTCGGACGCCATCGTTCCGCGCCGGCATCAATGTCTGCCCGACGAGACTCACCCGACGGTGCATCCCAGCTTCACGTCGCTCACTCTGGGACACCCCGCCTTCGGCCAACTGAGCCGCGTGGCTCCCGCTGCGATCCGCACCGGAGCCGACGACGCCGCGTCCATGGGCGCCAGCCACGATCTCTTCGAACCACAGCGCGAAGCCCACCTCAAGGCGCGCCTTGCCGAGTACCTGCGCTTTGGCCTCGAGGCCGGGGTGCTCTTCGAAAGCTGACCTTCAACCCTCCTCCCCCTTTCCACACCATGAACGGAGACTTCACGCGCGACACCTTCCGGCCCGTCCGCCATTACCAACAGGTCCTGCGCCAGCAGGGACGCGTCGGTCTCGACGCCGATCACAACGAACAGTCCGCGATCGACCTGAGGCGATGCGAATCCGCGGCGCTCGATCTCATGGGCGATTGCGGCGGGCCCGCCGATCGCGCGGCCTTTCGCATCGTCACCGCCCCCGCCTCGCTTTCCGATGCCGACTACGCGGCCCTGCGGAAATGGGCCGCCGACCAGGTGGCCCTGAATCCCCAACCACTCCCGCCCACGCCCGCCCTGCCGGCCAGCAAGGCCTCGGCCGTCCTCGGCGAAGGCGACTTCATCCTCATGCCGGGCCGGTATTACGTGGACGGCATCCAATGCGAACTGGAACGGCCGGTCCTCTACCGCCTGCAACCGGATCGCCTCGACGTCGCGGCCCTGGCCAAGGGCGCCGCGGATCTCGATTACGCCGTTTATCTCGACGTCTGGCGCCGTCATTTGACGGCGATCGAGGACGAAGGCATCCGGGACCCCGCCCTGGGCGGGGTCGACACCGCCACGCGCGCACAAACGGTCTGGCAGGTCCGGACCGTTCCCCTCACCGCCATCGCTGCATCACCCTGTGCCAGCGGCACCGTGCCGCCGGCGGCCGACGCCGATCCCGGCACCGCGCGGCTCACGGCGTTCACGGCGGATCCGGTCCCGGACAAGGATCCCTGCCTCCTGCCGCCCGAGGCCGGCTATACCGGGCTCGAGAACCAGCTCTACCGGGTGGAGGTCCATGACGCCACGCAGTGGAAATGGTCGCGCGAAAATGGCTCCGTCACCGCCGTCATTCAGCAATTGATCGCGACCGAGGCCGGGAAGCCGGGCGGCGCCGTGATCGTGGATTCCCTGGGCCGCGACGAGAACCTCGCGTTCCACGAGAACGACTACGTGGAGATCCTCGACGACAGCTTCGATCTCGAAGCGAAGCCCGCCCAACTCCTCCGCATCGTGCGCGTCGATCCGGGTGCACGAAAACTCGAGCTGGAAGCGGCCGTCACCCTGCTGGCCACCGGCGCCTCGTTCCCCAACGGGATCCATCCCGTGCGCCATCCGAAGGTCCGCCGCTGGGAGGGCCAGGGCCGCATCGCCGACGCCGACACCACCGCCGGCGCACCGCTCGAGCACGGCATCCGCGTGCGCTTCGAGAAGAAGGACGAGCTCGGCGCCACCTGCGTTTTCAAGGCGCGTCACTTCTGGCTGATCCCCGCGCGCGCCGCCACCGCGAGTTCGCCGCGCGGCGACATCGAATGGCCGCTGGACCTGACCAACAAGCGCGTGCCCCAGCCGCCGCGTGGCGTCGTCCACCATCACTGTCGCCTCGCGGTGGTTCGCGTCGCGCCGAGCGGTGCGGTCCAAGTGCTCAACGACTGCCGCTGCCTCTGGCCTGCGCTCACCTCGATTCCGCGCCTCTTCTACGCCAGCGGCGACGGACAGGAGGCCACGGTCTCCCCCGTCGCTCCTGCAACGGCGGCCTCCCGCTACGTGCTCCCGCGGCCCCTCGTGGTCATGGTGGCCAACGGCCATTGCTCCGACCACACGCGTCAGGTGCGCTTCGAAACGATCCTCGGCACCGGCCAGGTGGCGCGGGTCGGACAGGCCCCCGCAGCGGCGTCAATCGACGTCGATGTGGCGCCCGACGGCACCGCCGCGGCCGAGTTCTATCCGGATGCCGTCAACTTCTCGCAGGGCGTGCAGGCGCGGTTGCTGGACGCCTTCGGTGTCCCGGTTGGTCCGCCCATCCAGTTCAACGCCACGCTGACATCCGTTTCGCTGGTGGCCGTGGGTGGGGACGGCCAGGACGCCTCGCCCGGCGCCCCGCTCGCCCTGCCTCTGGAAGTGGTGGTGCTGGGGGCCACCGGTCCCATCGCCGGCGCCCAGGTCGCCTTCACGCCCTCGGCGGGCTCGGTTACCGCGGCGCCACCGACCAACGCGCTCGGTCGTACCCAGGTCACCTGGACGCTCGGCACAAGCCCCGACACCCAGCAGGTGGTCGCCACGCTCACCGCCCTGCCCTCCGGCGCGACTCCCCGCGGCGCCACCGAAGTCCGGTTCACCGCCAACCTTCGACGCGCCATTTCCGGCGGTGCGAGCTGCTGCGTGGTGGTCGGACCCACCGGAGCGTTCCCCGGGCTCTTCGAGCTGTTCGAAAATGACGAAATCCGCCGTCTCACGGATCTCTGCATCTGCCTTCAGGCGGGCGATCACGTGCTCAACACGTCCCTTGAGATCTCGCCGCGCGCCGGCACTCCCTACCACGTCACCCTCCACGGCTGCGGCGCGCCCACGCGCCTCCTGCTTCGGGAAGCGCCGATGCGCATCGAAGGCGTGACTACTTTTGCCCTGCGCGATCTCGAGATCGACACCGGCTTCATCAGCAACCCGATCCAGTTCAGCAAAACCGAGCGCGTGCTCATCGATGGCTGCCGCATTCACACCGAGGTGCTCGCGACGGATCTGGTGACGGTCACCGGGGCCGAAGAACTCGAGATCCGGGATTCCCAGTTCGAAGTCTGGTTCGATGCCCCGGACGTGGCCCCCATTCCGGGCATCGACCTCGGTCCGCTCGGGCGCGCCGCCAGTCCCTCGCTGCTCACCCAGCGGATCCGTGCGCTGGCGGACCGGGCCGTGGAACTCGGCGCGGACGGGCTCCGTCCCTTCTTCGACTACTGGCGGCGAGACGAGATCCTGTCGCGTGTCCGTGGCAACGCGCTGCTGGACCGCTACAAGATTGCTGTCGACACGCTCGCCCGGGCTTCCGCCACCGGAGCGTTCGCCGACTTCCGCCGGCTCCTGCCGCTGATGACCTTCGGCCGCGCTCTCGTGGTGACGGAGGCAATGCAGGAGATCTCTCTCATCTCGTCGCAGTTCCTCGGCGACCTGCACTTCCTCGGCAACGGTCCTGCCGCGACGGAGGACGAGATGATCCGTTTGGTCACGTCTTCCCGGGACGGATTCGAGTTTGCCAAGCGCCTGCAGCGCCCCCTGGGTGCGTGGCAGATTCTGCATTGCGACGCCCTTCAGCTCACGCTGGCGCGAAGCAGCCTGCCCGATGCCCTGGACGACCTGATTCTCCGGCATCCGGAGCGCCTGCAGTTGGCCGGGAACACCTGGCGCACGGGATTTGTTCCCGTCGTTGCGGGGCAGACTGATCTCTCGCACCACCACTTCCTGAGCGAGTCGAGCCCGCTCGCCATTGGGGGCGGCGACGTGGCCACCGTGGTCGGCAACAGCACGCCCTTCTTCGAACGCAGCATCCTGGCGCGCTACGGGTCGCTCGAGGCGGGCTTCAACGCGCGCATCGGCGTGTCGGGCTGAATAATGCAATGGAGGCGCCGGCTGCCGGGCGCTATTGTCGCCCTCCCAATGCAAGCTTGGTTCAACGAATACCTCCAGCGGCAGAAAGCCGCACTCGACTCGATCCCGCTCGCGCCGACCACGGCCGTGCTGCAGGTCCTCCGCACCGCGCTTCAACAGGACCGCCAGATCTTCATCATGGGCAACGGCGGTTCCGCCGCGAATGCCTCGCACTTCGTGACCGACCTCGGCAAGGGCGCCTCCGACGCCATCGGGCGCCGGTTCCGCTGCCTTTCCCTGAATGACAACGTCGCCTGGATGACGGCCATCGGGAACGACTACTCGTACGAGGACGTCTTCGTGCGCCAGCTCGAGAACTATGCCCGCGCCGGCGACGTCCTCATCGGCGTGAGCGTGAGTGGCAATTCGCCCAACCTGGTCAAGGCGCTGGACTGGGCCGGGAAAAAGGGTCTCGAGACGGTCTCGCTGGTCGGCGCCAAGCGCGGGCGCATGGCCGAGATCTCGAAGCACGTCGTGATGATCAACGACACCCACTACGGCCGCGTCGAGGACGCGCAGATGGGCATCCTTCACATGCTCTGCTACGCGTTCATGGAACTGCCCGAACTCAAGCAGGGCTGAGTCAGGCCGCCTCCGACTCCGCCGGGTGCGTCTCGAGGGGAAGGTCGACGAAGAGCTTCGGAAAGTAGGCGTCGTGGACCTTCTCCGGGAAGGCCACGCGCAGAGGCCCCTTCGGGCTGGGGGTCTCGAAGTAACCTTCTTTGAGGCCCAGCTTGATGATCTCCACGGAAACCGTCGCGCCCTTGCCTGTGATCTCCTGAACCCGGGAACGCTGGACCTCTCCCTCATCCACCAGCGTCCGAACGACGCGCATGATCTCCTCCCGGTATCGCGTCAGGTGGATCGCCTCGAACTGGAAATAACGCTCCACCCGGGAGCGCAATTCCGGCAACCCAAGCAGTCCGCTCATGAATCGGATCTGATCGAGCATCGACCATGAAATCGCGCCATCGCCCTGATTCGAGTAGTAGCAGTTCATTCTCCGCACCAAATCCGTCACACGCTCGAACACCATCGGAGAGTGGACCTGCCCGCCGAGACGCCCGGCATCCTTGAGGATCTCGCAGCTCAACTCCATGAGCCGCGCGCTCTGCGCCTGGGGAAGCAAGGGCTCCATCGCGCTGGGATGTCGATAAACGGCCATGGTGGGAATCGCGCCTGACGGCGGCTCGAATGAGTCCAAAACGAAAATCTCAATGAAGGTCTTACAATCAAATCAAAACGTTGCAAGAGAGCATATTACATCACATTGACGTCCACCATTGGCCTCATTTCCGAAAATCATTGTGAACCCTCTTCTGCCACGGGGATCTGAGGCCGGCGAGGTCGAACGCTC
>CAZYJB010000122.1:0-8541 GCA_964647675.1 uncultured Verrucomicrobiota bacterium
GTGCTCAAGGGCAACTCGCAGGAACTGGAGATCAACTCCAACCAGGAGCGCCTCAAGGTCGCGGTGCCGTTCCGCTGGCAGCCCAATGTCTGGTACACCCTCAAGTCGCGCGTCGACCTCGCCGCCGACGGCACCGGCGTGGTGCGCGCCAAGGCCTGGAAGAAAGGCGATCCCGAGCCCGAGGCCTGGACCCTCGAGGTCCCGCACAAGACCGCGCACAAGCAGGGCGCCCCCGGTCTGTTCGCCTTCAGCCCGCAGGAAATGCGCGTGTACATCGATAACATCCAAGTGGTGAGCAACGCGCAGCCCTGAGCAATGCCACGCCAACCGCCCGGCACTCCAACCCCGTCAGAACGATGATCGCGGTCAGAATCAAGCGTATGAATCCCAGGATGACTGGCCTCGCCCTCGCGGCGGGCTTCGGACTCGGTGCGGCCTCCGCCTTCGCGGCGGACTGGTCGCAGTGGGGTGGAACTCCCCACCGCAACATGTATTCGCCGGCGAAGAATCTCCCGGATCGCTTCGACCCCGGCAAATACAAGCAGGGCTCGGAAGACGTGGACATGGCTTCCACCAAGAACGTGCGGTGGGTGGCGCGTCTCGGGACGCAGAGCTATGGCAACGTGACGGTGTCCCAGGGGCGCGTGTTTCTCGGCACCAACAATGATCACCCGCGCGACCCGCAGCACCAGGGCGACCGCGGGGTGGTGATGTGCCTCGACGAGAAAAGCGGCGAGCTGCTCTGGCAGCTCATCGTGCCGAAGCTGAAGGCCGGCAAGGTGAACGACTGGGAGAACCTCGGCGTGCTCAGCTCGCCCAAGATCGAGGGCGACCGCGTCTACCTCGTCACCAGCCGCTGTGAAGTGGTCTGTCTCGACCTCCACGGCCTGGCCAACGGGAACCAAGGGATGCAGGACGAAGCCACCTACGTGGTCAAGGACACCGGCAAACCGCCCGCCAAGGTCGGTCCGAAGGACGCCGACATCCTCTGGGTCTACGACATGATGGACCAGTTGGGTGTGTTCCCGCACAACGCGTCCAACAGCTCGCCCCTCGTGGTCGGCGACCTTGTCTATGTCTGCACCTCGAACGGCCAGGACTGGACGCACGTCAACATCCCGTCGCCGCTCTCCCCCAGCTACATCGCGCTGAACAAGAACACCGGCGAGTTCGTCGCCGAGGATGACGCGGGCATCGGTCCGAAAATCTACCACGGCCAGTGGGCGTCGCCCTCCGCGGCACAGGTCAACGGCAAGTGGCAGGTGTACGCAGGCGGCGGCGACGGCGTGCTCTCCGCCCTTTCGGCCGAGCCGAAGAAGGCCGAGGACTCGAGCTTCCTCAACAAGGTCTGGTGGTTCGACGCGAACCCGCCCGAGTACAAGGTGAAGGACGGCAAGCCGATCAAGTATCCGGCCGCCGAGGGTCCCTCCGAGATCAATGCGACGCCGGTGTTCTACAAGAACCGCATCTACGTCGCGATTGGCCAGGACCCCGAGCACGGCGAAGGCGTCGGCCGCCTGGTATGCGTCGACGCGACGAAGACCGGCGACATCACGTCGAGCGGGCTGATCTGGGATTACAAGGGTGTCCACCGCAGCATTTCCACCGTCTCCATCGATCCGGAGTCGGGCCTGTTGTTCGTCGGCGATTTCTCCGGCTTCGTCCACTGTCTCGACGTCGAGACCGGCAAGCTCCACTGGACCCACGACATGAAGGCCCACATGTGGGGCAGCACGCTGGTTGCCGACGGGAAAGTCTACGTCGGCGACGAGGACGGCGACTTCGTGGTGCTCGCGGCGACCAAGGAAAAGAAGGTCATCAGCGAGACCAACCTCAACGCGCCGGTGTACTCCACGCCGGTGGTGGCCAACGGCGTGATCTACGTGGCCAGCAACACGCACCTCTACGCGTTCCAGGACACCGCGCGCGCGGCTGGCACCCCGGATCAGCCCGCCAAGACCAACATTCCGATCGGTGGCGCGCCGAAGAACTGACTCCCTGCCTTCTCCTCGGGGCCCGCTCGCGTCGAGCCGGGCCCCTTTCGTTCCCGTCCAGCGACAACTCCCATTCCGCTCCGACCCATGCCCATCCCCACCGTTCCTGCCGAGGCCGTGAACCAGGCCAAGGCCGCCCTCGACACGCACCTGCGCGAGATCATCCAGTGGCACTTCAGCCCCGAGACCGGCAGCCCCTTCTGGCTCGACTGGGCCGCGAAGAACTGGGATCCGCGCCAGGAGATCCGCGCCTTCGAGGACGTGCTGAAATTCCCGCACTTTCAGGATGAATTCCTGCGCGATCTCCAGCCCGAGGTCTGGGTCCCTGCAGCCTTCAAGGGCAAACCCTTCAACATCTTCGAGACGGGCGGCACCACCGGCATGCCCAAGCAGCGCATCGGGTGGAACGACTACAAAGTCGATTACTCGGAGTTCAGCGAGAAGATCTCCGACACCCATTTTCCGCGCGGCGGCGCCTGGCTGATGATGGGCCCCACCGGACCGCGCCGGCTGCGCCTCGCCATCGAGCACCTCGCCAACGTGCGTGGCAGCTCGTGCTACTTCATTGATCTCGATCCGCGCTGGGTGAAGAAGTTGATGGCCGATAAGAAGTTCGACCAGGCCAAGGCCTACATGGGGCATGTCATCGACCAGGCCGCCACCATCCTCAAGCACCGCAAGGTCTCCGGGCTCTTCACCACGCCCAAGCTGCTCGAGGCCCTCGCCGAGAAGGTGAACCTCTGGGACGCCGGTGTTCGCGGCGTGTTCTGCGGTGGCACTTCGATGAAGCCGCAGGAGGTGCGTTTCCTCGTCGAGGAACTGTTGGAGAACCGCATCGGGTTCTACCCGACCTACGGCAACACGCTCATGGGACTCGCGGCCAGCGTGCCCTTGCAGCCCGAGGACCAGTTCAGCGTGACCTACTATGCGCCGCAACCGCGCGCCGTGCTGCGCGTGGTCGATCCGAAGAAGACCGACGCCCTGGTGGAGTACGGCGCGTTCGGACGAGTCGAACTCACGACGTTGACGAAGGAGTTCTTCATGCCGCGCTTCCTCGAGCGCGACGAGGCGATCCGGCGCGCGCCGCGCCCGCCTTATGCCTGGGACGGCGTGGGTGATGTGCGTCCGTTCGGCGCGATGGAAAAGCAGATCGTCGAAGGCGTGTACTGACGCCGGGCCCTTACGGGGCTGGCTCCGAACGCTTGTCGATCGCGACCACCGCGGCCCGGGCGAGCATCGATATCGGAACCGGCTCCACTTCCGGCGCGGCGCCGCTGGCGTCCGGAAAATAAATTGATGTCGTGGGATCCGCGCTCCGACGCGTCGTGCGCGTGGGCCACACGAGGTTGGTCAGGGACCGCGCCGAATCGGGCAGAGGCCAGTGTCGCGTGAGGCCGGCGCGGAGCGCGTGGGCGGGGAGCGCGATGCGATGACGCAGGTAGGCGTTCCATGCCCCGTCGGGGTCGTCGCGTTCGATGCCTTCGGCGAGGTTCCGCAGGTCGTTGAGGGCGCCTTCCGCGGCGGATCCATAGGCGGCCAGCAGGAGTATCACCCGCGGCGCCAGCTCCGGGTCGTGGAGATGGGGAAGCAGACTGGGGAGACTCTTCGGCGCGATGGGACCGAGGTGGCCAAGCGTCTCCACCGCGGCAAGCTTCAGCGCTTGATCCAGTGCCCGCTCCCCGAGCATGGCGGTGATGGCCGGGACCGCCGGTGCAGCGTCCGTTCCCACCTGAGCCAGGAGTCCGAGGGCGGGCCAACGCAGGGCATCGAGTTCCTCGCGTAAGCCCGGGGGGGCAACACCGCCTGTCTTCGCGCGCGCGGCGCCTGGGGACCTGAGGATGGCGGTCAGGCGTGTCACCAACTCGCCCGAGGCCTCCGGATCCGGCGGCCGTCCGATGTTCTCCAGAAGCCGCAGGGCGGCGCGCTTCGCCTCGAACCCCGCGTGCTCGAGGTGACGATCCCAGATCGTCGCGAACCGGTATCTCGGCGGATCGAGATACATCAGCGTCACCGCGGCCAGGATCTGGTCGCGGGACTCGGGCGCGGCGAAGCGCGCTTCGAGGGCGGGAATGGCCGCGCCTGCGCGCGGCCCCAAGTCGATCAGGGCCCGCGCCCACTCCACCGGCGCATCGATCTTGGTCAGGCGCAGTTCCGTGGTTCCTGGGGCGATGGTTTCCTTCGATGGCGCTACCGCTTTGACCAGGGGCATCATCCGCCGGATCGCCTCGTCGATCCGTTCCTGTGAGGGCGACTCGAGCTGCAGGAGTGCGAGACCGGCCTCGAAGGCGAGCAGCACATTGGTCCCTTTCGACTGCTCCTCGAGGAAGGCATCCAGTCCGGGGGCAGCGCGTGGCGGCGCGGTGCGCAACGCTCGGAGGATCGCGAGTTGGGCCTGGGTTGGAAACTCAGGGAACGCTTGCGCGACTGCCGGGAAGAGGTCGGCCTTCTGTCCCAAACGGGCGGCGGTTGCCTGTGCCGCGACGACGTTCACTTCGGTGCCCAGGGCCTCTGGAATCAGGAACCGCGCCCAGGAAGGGACCTGCTGCCGGAATTCCACCAATCGATCGAAACCGGGCCGATCGGCCTGGCGGACGGCGGCGATTACCACCGGAATGATCTCGGCGGTCGCCTGATCGAGCAACTCCGCCCGCGTGGGTTCGCCCGGCTTCGTCAGGTGGCCCTCCGGCGCATCGACGAACCAGAACGCCACACCCCGTCCGAGGTAGGTCGGCCCCCGCAAGACGTGAGCCAGGCCGGCGGCGAGCAGGGCAGTCCCCAGGCCGAGGGCCAGCCGGCTCCGGCGACGCCAACGGAGCGATCTTGGCCGGGGAGTCATGCCGCAAGCTGTGATTACGTGGTAAATCCCGCAAGGCCGTTCCGGCGACCCAGCTCCCTACGAAGCGAACGACCGAAGAGTGAGTTTGACGACGAAGGAGAGAAGAGCACAGAGGAGTGACGGCGGATCTCGTTGATCCTCTGCCATCCTTCGTGGCTTCGTGGTGAACCCGATCCGTTCCCGTCGGGGATACTGCGGACGGCGACCGAAGGTGTCTGGGTTGAACCACGAAGGAGAGAAGCACACGAAGATCAACGGTCGGAACATTTCGCGTCTTCGTGGTGAGTGATCCGGGGAGTGGGAGGCGTGTTCCGAATGACAGTTCGCCGTCGCGCCGTCGGAAGGTCCCGCGTCACTATGAGCGCCATGATCCGCAAGGCGTTCCGGATGGAGGTGTTTCCCGAGGCGCAGGCCGAGTACGAGCGCCGGCATCGTCCGATCTGGAAAGAACTCGAGGACGTGCTCCGCGCGCATGGGGTGCGCGAGTATTCGATCTTCCTCGATGCCGGGCGGAACACGCTCTTCGGCTATGCCGAGATCGAGAGCGAGGAACGCTGGGCGGCGATCGCCGAGACCGAGGTCTGTCAGCGCTGGTGGCGTTTCATGGCCGACCTCATGCCGACCAATCCGGATTCGAGTCCGGTCTCGGCGCCGTTGCGGGAAGTATTCCGCCTGGGGTAGGGCATGACATCCCGCTGGCGCCGCACGTGCGGTAGGGCGCCGCGGGGAGTGGTGAGAAGGAGGAGGCGACCATGATGAGGCGGCTCGGCCGGGACGCTTCACCCCACCTGCCGTGCGAGGAGCAAGTGAGTCACCTCGACCCAAGGTCCGCCGGCGCCAGTTTCTTCCGTCGCCTCCACAGGTCGCGCGGCTTCAGAACGCCGGCCGGCGTGATGAATCCGGTGATCAGCTCGGCGGGCGTCACGTCGAAGCCCGGGTTGCGCGCGGAACTGGTTGGGTTCGCGATGCGCACCCATTCGCGGCGTCCGCTGCGCGTGTGCCCCCACGCGCCGAGCACCTCGTCGGGCGACCGTTCCTCGATCGGGATGTCGTGCCCGCTGGCGAGGGTCCAGTCGATCGTGGACAGCGGGATGGCGACGTAGAACGGGAGGCCATGTCGGTGCGCGAGCACCGCCTTGGTGTAGGTGCCGATTTTGTTTGCGGCCTCGCCGGTGCGCGCGAGGACGCGGTCGGCGCCGGTGATGACGAGGTCGATCTCGCCGCGCTGCATGAGGTGGCCCGCGGCGTTGTCGGCGATGATCTCGTGGGAGATGCCCTGTTGCGCCAGTTCCCAGGCGGTGAGCGAGGCGCCCTGGCAGCGTGGGCGTGTCTCGTCGCAGAACACCTGAAACTTCCGGCCGGCGGCCTGCGCGGCGTAGAGCGGTGCCGTGGCGGACCCGATGTCGACGAAGGCGAGCCAGCCAGCGTTGCAATGGGTGAGCACGCGCAGGCCCTCGCGGATCAGAGGCGCCCCGTGGCTCCCCAGTTGGCGGCAATGCTCGACGTCCTCCTCGGCAAAGGCGCGAGCCGCATCCAACGCCAGGTCCTGCTGCTGTGCGACCGTCGTTCCGGGGCGCATCGCGGTGCGGATCCCGTTCATTGCGTTGACCGGATCCACGGCGGTCGGCCGCGCGTGCGCGAGCGTGAGCTGAACGCGGTCCACGTGCCGTGTGAAGGCCACGAGGGACGTGCCGCGGAAGGCGCGAGCGCCTTGCGCGAGACCGTAGGCGGCGGTGGCTCCGATGGCGCCAGCGCCACGCACGACCATGTCGCGGATGGCACGCGCGGTGGCGCGGAAGTCGGCGAGCGCCACGATTTCGAACCGGTGAGGCAGCAGGCGCTGATCGATCAGCTGCACCGCATTGCGGCGTTCGTCAAAGGCGACGGTCCGCGCGTGGTGAGAACGGCCGCGGATGGTGACCTTCATGCGGCGATCGATGGCGGGTCAGACCGCCGCCAGCACGGAGGCGGGCAGCAGGCGTTTCAAGGTCTCGACGAGGTGTTCGGCGGCCTCGGCGGCGAGGCGGTCGCGGTCCGCGGGCGACATCGGCACGCCGACCGCGGCGGAGTCGAGCACGGTCTGCTGGGTCTTCTGGGCGTAGTGCGCGATGCCCTGCCGCAGCGGCAGGGAGAACAGCGAAAGCAGAAGGCCGAAGACCACCACGTGCCAGCCGGACGCCTTCCCCTCGTCGACGGCGGCGAGATAGCGCTGCAGATTGCGGTCGCGCAGGGGGCGCAGGCGGCGGAGCTGGGTGCGGCCGGTGTGTTTGCTCGCCTCGGCGAAGGTCGAGGTGCCGAACCGCCGGGCGAGATCGCGGTCGAGCTGGATCAGCTCCGCACCCTTCCCCTGCGCGGCGAGTTCGTAGGCGGCCTGGATGGCGGGCAGTTCCACCGCGGCGAGGAGCTGGTCGCGATACTTCGTGAGAAAGCCACGGATGGCGGCGGCGGACTTCGGGCGCTTCTCGTCGAGAAGTTGTGCGAGGTCGGCCAGCGGCGCGATCAGGTCGGGAGATCCCAAGGCCGAGGAGAGCGGCGCAAAATCGCCGGCCAGCGCCTCGCTGGATGGCGCTTCGTCTGGAGTCGTGGCATCAGGTCCGTCGCGTCGCACTGGGTCGGAAGCCTAGGCAGGAAGAGGGGCATGGCAAACGAAACCAAGGTGACGACGACCGGGAATATTTCGCACGCCGATGGGGTCGGGACTTGACTCATTCAGGGGATGGTCCGGGCGGACGCCGAGAATCGTGTCGCGCCGCCCCGCGATGTCGGTCGAGGATTCCGCGTGCTTCTGTTCCGTGCGCAACCGCCCTCCTCGTGGCTTCCGAAGGTGCTGGAGAACCTGCCCGCCGTGCTGGTGGACCACGCGCATCTCGAGCGCAAGGCGGCGACCAGCGCGTTGAACCTCGAGAAGTACCGGGACCTGTTCGGGCGCGTCGACGAACTGAACGCGATCGCCATCGAGGAACTGCAGCACTTCCAGTTGGTGCTCGGTCTGCTGCGGCGGCGCGGGGTGCCCTTTGGTCCGCCGGTGTCGAGCCCGTGGATCTCCGGGATGATGGGCGCGGTCCGGCGCGGCGTGCAGGGGCAGGTGATCGATCATCTGGTCGCGGCGGCCCTGATCGAGGGTCGAAGTTGTGAGAAGTTCCAGCGCCTGGCGGTGGCTTTGAAGGACCGCGATCCGGAGTTGTCGGCCTTCTACGGCGGATTGGTGGAGTCGGAAGGCAATCACTACGCGGCTTACCTGCTCATGGCGCGCGCCATCGACGATGGTGAGACCGACCAGCGGCTGGGCGTCTTCCTCGATCTCGATGCGCACCTGGTGACACGCGAACATCCGCACGCGATCCTGCACTGACCGCGCCTCCCAAATCCTCGGATCCCTCACCACGAAGAGTGCCGATGTGGGAAGGCGGTGAGCATGGCTGAGGCGAGGCTCGGAACAATCGGTGCGCGCATTCGGGGAACCTGCCAGCCGTCCTTCGTGCTCTTCTTTTCTTCGTGGTGAACAGGGACTCCTTCGGTCGACGAAGCCGTTGACGGTGGCCGCGGGTTTTTTTTGAACCACGAAGTCACGAAGGGCACGAAGGAGGGAGCTTGGAGCGTGTCTGAAAAGTCAGTGGAGATCCTGCCCGCTCGTCTTTGCCATCTCTGCCTTCGACTTTGGCAATCTTCCTGCCGCGGGGAACTGGACGCTCGCCCCCGGGTTTGACCCCG
>CAZYJB010000123.1:0-8539 GCA_964647675.1 uncultured Verrucomicrobiota bacterium
CCGGACGCGTCCGCCGCGAGCGGTTATCCGAACTGGAGCGCGAACTGCGGCGGGTGCGGGCCGAGGCCCTGAGCACCCGCGAGGAGATGCAGACCGCGGAGGAGGAACTCAGGTCGGCCAACGAGGAACTGCAATCGACCAACGAGGAGCTCCAGTCCACCAACGAGGAACTCACCACGTCCAAGGAGGAGATGCAGTCGATGAACGAGGAACTCCAGACGCTGAACACCGAATTGCAGGGAAAGGTGGATGAGCTGTCACGCACCAGCAGTGACATGAAAAACCTGCTCGACAGCACGGATATCGCCACGCTGTTCCTGGATCGCGATCTCAATGTGAGACGGTACACCACCCAGGCGACCCGCTTGATCAGACTCATTCCGGGCGATGTCGGTCGACCCATCACCGACCTGGTCCTCGGCCTCGACTACCCGGAGCTGGCCGGCGACGTTCACTCGGTACTGCGCACGCTGGTCTCGACCGAAAAGCCCGCCGCCGCGCGGGACGGCCGCTGGCTCAATGTGCGGATCCTTCCCTACCGGACGCTGGACGACCGCATCGATGGGGTGGTGATCACCTTCGCCGACATCACCGTCGCCCGAACCCTCGAGTTGAAGCTGCGCGCCGAACACGCGGCCCTCGAAGCCAGCGTCGCCCGCCGCACCCCCCCGCCCAGGCCCTCGCGGACCAGGTCCGGCAAACGCCGTCCCCCCAAAGTCCTGACCGGGATACCCGGATGAACGCCAAAATGCGCACCTCTACCGACGCTTCGAAACTGCGTCGCCGCGCCGAAGTCCGGCTGCGGCACGAGGGTCAGGGCATGCGCAGCATTCGCGCCGCGGAACCCGGGTCCCCTCCCGGCGCTGCGCGTCTGCTTCACGAACTGCAAGTCCACCAGGTGGAGCTGGAGACGCAAAACGCGGCGCTGGAGGAGGCGCGGAATCGTCTCGAGACCCTGCTGGAGAAGTACACCGACCTCTACGACCTCGCGCCGATCGGGTATTTCTCCCTGGACGAGCGCGGACGCATTCTCGAGGTCAACCTCACGGGCGCCGCCCTGCTGGGTGTGGAGCGATCCCGACTCGTCCGGGGGAGCCTGCTGCGCTTCGTAGCCCGGCCCAGCCAGCCGGTTTTCCTGGACTTCCTCCAGCGGATCTTCGCCGCCGCCGAAAACCGGGCCTGTGAGTTGGTGCTGTCCAGAGGAGGCGTGGAGTCGGCGTCGTTCTGGGCGAACCTGCACGGCATCTCGGTCACTTCGACGGACGATCAGCCGCGCTGGTGTCGGGTGGCCGTTTCGGACATCACCGCGCTGATGGAGGCCCGGGAAGCGCAACTGCGGATGAGATCGCTCTCCGTCGCCAATCAAGAGCTCAAGCGGGAGGTTGTCCGCCGCAGGGCGTCGGAGGAGGCCCTCAAGAGCAGCCAACGCGAGCAGGCCCGGCTGCTCAAACAGTCTCGCACGATGCAGAATCAGCTGCGTCATGTGTCCCATCAGATTCTACGGGTCCAGGAGGAGGAGCGAAGGCGCATCAGCCGCGAGCTGCACGATGATATCACCCAGACGTTGGTGAATATCAGTGTCCAGCTCGCGACCCTCGCGCGTACGTCGTCGGTCAATCCCGCTGATTTGCGGAAGCACATCGTCCGCACTCAGCGGTGGGTGGAAGTGTCGGTCAACAAGGTGCATGAGTTCGCGCGGGCGCTGCGCCCGGCGCTGCTCGACGACCTTGGGCTGATTCCCACCCTGCATTCCTGTCTGAAGGAGTTCACGGAGCGGACCGGGGTCCGGGCCGAGTTGACGATTTATTCGGGGGTCGAACGTCTGAGCAACGCGCATCGCACGATGCTCTACCGGGTGGCCCAGTCCGCGCTGACCAACGTCGCTCAACACGCGAACGCCACCCGGGTGAAAGTGAACATCCGAAGGATCCCGGGCGCTGTGATTATGGAGGTCATAGACGACGGGAGGTCATTCGAGGTGGAGAGAATCCTGCACTCCGTGCGGGGCAAGCGTCTGGGGATTCTCGGCATGCGCGAGCGCGTGGAGATGGTCGGCGGTACTTTTGCAGTGACCTCAACCCGAGGTGAGGGAACGACGGTGCGCGTGGCAATTCCGAGCTCCATATGAAAACCATCACAGTCCTGCTGGCCGAAGATCACACGGTCGTCCGCGAGGGCCTCCGCTCGCTGCTGGAGGCCCAGGGAGACATCAAGGTGATCGGTGAGGCGGCCACCGGCCGCCAGGCCGTGCAACTCACTCGAAAACTCCGGCCCGCTGTCGTCATGATGGACATCGCCATGCCCGAACTCAACGGGCTGGAGACCACGCGGCAGATTCGGAAGCTGTTCCCCGAGACCCGGGTGATCATCCTCTCGGCGCACGGCGACGAGGGGTATGTCGAGCAGGTGGTGGCCCTCGGGGTTACGGGGTATCTCCTCAAGCAAACCTCCTCCCACATCCTGGCCGAGGCGGTTCGCGAGGTCGTCCGGGGAAACTCCTACTTCAGTCCTTCGATCGCCCAACGCTTGCGTGAGCCGCGCGGGCCGGTGCCCGATCACAGGGAGGCAGGAGTCCGCAAGGGCGCCAGCCTGACTTCCCGTGAAGTGGAGGTGCTTCAACTGATTGCGGAAGGCCGGGCGAACAAGCAGGTGGCCTCGGACCTTGGCATCAGCGTCAAGACGGTCGAAAAACACCGGCAACGCGTCATGGAACGGCTGAACATCCATGACACCGCGGGGCTCACGCGATACGCCATCTCCGCCGGCATCATCGAAAGCCGCGTCCAACTGACCATTCTTCCCGACACCGAGTGATCCGGGCTCTCAATGACTGACTTTGGCTTCGATCGCTCCCCCGCCCAGTCCTCGCGGAATCCGCCAGGGCCAGGGAGCCACACCGAAGTCCCCCGGCTGAAACACCTCGCCCAGGACCTGCAGACTCACGATCTGTTGCGGATTCAGACCCAGGATCTGCGAGCCGGGAGGGTTGGCGTAGTCCCAGAGCCAGTAACGGTTCAACCCGTCATCGGGCCCAGCCCCTGGACCGTAATCCATGGGAGCACAGATTCGCTCGATCACTCCGCTGTCAGCTTCGGAATAGAACCCCATCTTTACCTTCTTCATCTCCCCGATGGCCTCGATGAACTGCGGATGATTTGGAATCATGGCGGTACTCCTGGGCGGGTGACGGTCTAATGATTCGATGGGTCGGCTAGCGTAGCTGCGGAACCCGAATGTCCCCGGCACGACCGATCACGCCGAACGCGTAGAGCAGCCAGATGACGACGCAGATGACCACGACGACGTTGAGGATCTGTTTGATCTTGGCGTCCATCGGAATGTAGGTGTTGACCAGCCAGAGCAACACGCCCACGACGATCAGCGTCAGAATGAGGGAGATGAGTGACATAGTGGAAATCTGAAGCACTCCCTTCGGCGGGAGATGGGTTCGGTTATCAGGCGCGGCGGCGGCCGGAGAAGACGTTCGCCAGAATCATGATCAGGGCGATCAACAGCAGGATGTGGATGGCGCCCCCCATGGTGTAGCTGGTCAGAAGGCCCAGCAACCACAGGACCAGGATGATCGTCGCCAAGGTGTATAACATGGAATCACGCTTTCGTTGTCTCTTCCCGCCCTGTCCGACCGGGCCGTCCGAGCTCCCTTCGCTGCCAATGCAACGGTGAGGCGGATGCCCGTCCTCCGCCATGGGGTGAACACCCTACCCGCCGGCCAGCGCCCTGGCCCGTACGCACACCGCCATGATCCGCGTGCGCCACCCCTCGAGAGATTCGGAGAGCTTCCGCGTAACCTCACCGCAGCAACCGATTAGAAGGCTGATGGAACGTCCCAACGCGCAGGTCGCGTGGATGGAGACGCACTCCCTCGAGCCTCATGGACACGAAGCCGCTCTTCCCGATCTGCGTCTCCTGCCTGGTCGCCCTCCTGAGAGCCTGTCTGACGGTCGTCCCAACCGGCCCGGCGGTTGCCCAATCGGCTCCACCCGGCATCGCCCGCCATCCGCGGGACGTGTCCAGGAGCCTGGGCGACACCGCGCGGCTCGGCATCGCTTACACCAGCGAGACTCCGGCGATCGTCCAATGGTTGAAGGATGGGGTACCCCTGCCCGGACGCACCAACAGTCTCCTGGTCGTCTCGAATCTGGTCGTCGGTCACACGGGTAGCTACTCGGTCCAGGTCTCCAACGCGGCCGGAACCGTGACGAGCGATCCGGCGCGCGTGGAGGTGGACACCACGTTTGTGGCGATCACCGACACGCCAGTCTCCCGGGACGCCGGACGGTCGATGGCCTGGGGCGATTACGATGGGGACGGCCGCCTCGATGTGTTTCTGGCAAGTGTCACCGGGTCGTTGAGGGAACGCGCGAACGAAGTGCGCTTCATCCACCGCCTTCCGATACTCCTCCGCCTGGATGAAAACGCGTCCTTCCCCTGCCAGCGCCTCCTCAAGTCGCTCACGCCCGTGCGGACGTCGGTCCGCACTCTGCAAGGGTAGGTCCTTCCCCACTCGTCGCGAGGTCTTGAAGAACCAGCGGCTGCGAAGTCCGGCGTGCCCCGCCACCGCGCGCATGCCGATCCAAGAGTCACGAACGCCTCTCCACCGTCCGGCCGCCGCCGCCCGAATTCGATCCACGTGTACCCGGTCCGGTCCGGCCACCGCCCCATCAGCAGATGCCACTCGATGCGCTTCGCCGGATCCCCGTCCGGCTCCACCCGCGACGGCGAGACGTCCCCGTCCAACAGGAAGGGCAACTGCAGCGCCAACACCCTGGACTTCCCCGAACCATTGTCGCCACGGAGCAGCAGGCGGCCATCTTCGAACCGGAACTCGTCGTCTTCGTAACGATACGGATTGAGCAGCCCGCACCGCAGGGGCTGCCATTGATCCTCGCGTCGTGGCGAAGGCCAGCGCGCCACCGTGTCTCCGGCGCCCGGCACACTCACGTCGGACCTCCGCTTCCATTTCGTTTGCCGCGGTGGCCGGGTTCCTCCTGTGCGGCGAACAGATCCGCGGTCTCCATCTGCTCCTCGAGATCCGCGGTGACTCGCAGCGCGAAGCGCCCCAGGGCCGGCCGCGGCACGACATCGTTTCCCTTCCGTCCCTTCCTCCGGCAGCCCAAGGTCGGTGCAATCACCCTCCGGGTCCGCCAACGCAATGCCTTCCAACCGCACCTCCGGCTCCAACCCCGTCGCTTCGGCCAGCTCGCGGAGGATGAACGTCCGTTGCCGGTCGAGGTACGCCCGCGCCTCGGCATCCAGCTCGTCATAATAAAGCACCGGATCGTCGAGCAGCCGGCGCACCACCCACGTGCGCAGCGCGCGGTGCCGCACCCCGGCGTGTCCGGCGCCGCAGGCTCCGAGATCAACGCCCCGAGCCGGGCTTCGAAATCCGTCTCTGCAATCAGCGACGGACTCCGCCTTCCCGCGAGTAACAGCGAGAGCACCGGACGCACCACGCCGTACAGGACATCGGATTCCCGGTTGCCGATGAACTGTTCCTCGTCCCCCTGCACGCGGCGCAGCACTCCGAGTTCCAGCAGCAGCCGGACGACCTGCACGAAATCCCGGCGTTCCGCGGGCGGCGACAAACGCCCCGAGAATCGCCCGATAAAACTCGGTCTTCTCGACGTTCAGATGGGCAAAGACGGAATAGGACTCAGCCACGGCGGTTCGGCACCCCGATTCCGCCGCGCCCCCTTCGTGGGCTATGCCCAACTTTCACTCCGCATCCCGGCGAGGACGGCCCGGGGGCTCGACCCTGGAAACCTGGTGGTTTGCGACGCTGCTGTCTGGCACCTGATTCGAGTCCCTGTTCCCGGGAATACTACGGATCACTTCAAGCTAAGGAATTTCTCCAGGACCTCCCGCCAGGGCCACGCCTCGGCGCCGGACGGGAACCGCTGCCGGGTAGTGCCCGCATACGCCACCAGCTTGGTGAACGCCTTGGTTCCACCAATCATCTCCGCCAGCGAATCGAGCCCTCGTGTATCCTGGGCACCCACCACCCGTCCGGACTTGATCTCGATGCCGTAGAATCGGTCATCGGTTTCCACGACCAGATCAACCTCGGCTCCGCCTTCCGTCCGATAGGAGGAAAGTTGCCAGCCCTGGCGGGCCAGTTGCGCGAGGGCGTGCACTTGCAGGATGAACCACTGTTCGAACAGACCACCTCGCTGATCGGCGGTCGGAGGCCGGCGGTACCCACCCAACAGGGCATTCCTCACCCCGACATCGAACAGGAACAGACGGTCCCGCTGGGCCACGCGCCGGGTGGTCTTCCGCCGTGGAAGGAACGCAGGAAGACGAATGGCGAGCAGGGTATCCTCGAGGATCCCGACAAAGCGCCGGAAAGTTTCCTTCGGAATCTCTGTGTCGCTGCTGAGTTTGGAGTAATTCAGCCACTGCCCGCTGGTCAGTGCCATGACATCCAGGAAACGGGCATAACTTCCAATCTCGCGAACCACCGCTTCGCCGCGAATCTCCTCTCTCAGATACGTGTCCGCGTAAGTGCCGAGCAAATCGATGCCGCCTTCGGTATCGAGATGAACTCCCGGCAGCATCCCGACTTGAAGGGCGCGCTCGAGATCGAACTCGGGCCCGGTCTCGAAGACGGTCAGCGGAGGGAGATGCTCGACGACGATCCGACGAGGTGCTCCAGAAGCAATCTGACCCGCATGTGGGTCATTTACGATGCAAATGCCCCGCGTGCAAGTCGACAGGTGCCTGGTCGCAGAAGGGTTTCGGCACAGTGCCCGCGGATCGCCCTGCGGTTCGCCTCGCCGCTTCCCACCAGCCAGTGTCAGCCAAACCCACCGCACCCCGATGTCCTCCTCCGACGGGATTCATGCCAGTCCGGTTTTCGCCACCACGCACTGGAGCGTGGTGCTGCTGGCCCGCGAAGGCGGTTCTCCCGAGGCCGATACCGCGCTGGCGCGTCTCTTGCCAGGTCTACTGGTACCCGGTCTACGCGTTCTTCCGGCGTGAGGGCCGATCCGCGGAGGAGGCGGAAGACCTGACCCAGTCGTTCTTCGCGCGCGTCGTCCTCAATGGACAGCTCGCCAGGGTTCATCCGGAAAAAGGCCGGTTCCGATCTTTCCTGCTCGCCTCGGCGCGCAACTTCCTGTGCAACGACTGGAACCACGCCCGTCGTCTCAAACGTGGCGTCGGCACGGAAACCGTCTCCATCGACGGCATGGAGGCCGAGGAATGGTACCGGCTCGAGCCGGCCGACAATGCCTCTCCCGAGACGCTCTTCGACCGGCGATGGGCCGAAACGCTCATCGAGCAGGTGGTGATACGACTGCAATCGGAGTGCGCGGCTGCCGGCCAGTCGGCGCGATTCGAAGTGCTGCGCGATTTCATTCTCGGCGACCCGGGCGATCTCTCCTACGCCGAGGCGGCCGCCAACCTCGCATTGTCCGAAAGCGCGGTGACCTCCGCCATTCATCGCCTGCGCGGGCACTTTCGCGAACTGCTGCGGCAGGAAGTCGCCAACACGGTGGCCCATCCCGGCGAGGTCGAGGCCGAGATGAAAGATCTGCTGGCGGTGCTTTCCGGGTAGAATCCCTTCGTCTCCAGCAAGCCGTGCGGAAGGATTCCCGGCGGCCATTTCTGTAAAGGGGGTGAGCACCGCGACACGTCATCCCGGAAATGCGGCGCCGGGCCGCGCGGGCCGGACCTGCGGCACCGCCCTGGGCCCGCGCTCGTCCGGGTCCATCGGTCCGCGCTGCGCCCTTCGCAACGCTCTCGAGCCCGCACCATCGGCAGGCCCCGGCGAAGTCACGGAGGACGGTACCGCGCGGCCGTTCGGCGAGTACCAGATCCATGCCGAGATCGGACGCGCTCGCTGCCTGGCGACAGCCGCGCTGGCGGACGATCTCCAGCGCTGGCTCGACCATGAACCGATTCTCGCGCGCCCCGCGCCGTGGACGGAACGGGTGGGAAAATGGGTGCGACGCCGTCCGGCTTGGGCGGGGTTGATCGCCACCGCGGTTCTCTCCCTCGCGGCCATGGGGGTCGGCTCCGCGTTGTTCACCGTCCAGGTGATGAAGGCGCGGACGGCGTTGGAGCTCGCGAACCAGAAGCTTTCGCACAGCCTGTTCGTGCGCGAATGGAGGGAGGCGGAAACCCTCGCCGCACAGGACAAGGTGGCCGGCGCACTGGCGTGGTTCGCGCGCGCGCTCCGCCAAAGCCCCGACGACACCGCCCTGGCCACGCGCCTCCTGTCGCGGTTGAGCGAGCACGCGTTTCCCCTGCCCCACCGCGCCTCCCTCACCAACGACGCCAACCTGAAGACGATCGGGTTGTCCGCGAACGACCAACGGCTGGTACTACTCCAAGGCTGACTTCACCGGCGACGGCCGGAGCGTGGTGGGATTCCACATGGCGGGAGTCCTCCGCGGTCAGCTCGCGGTCTGGCCGCTTCAGCTTCCGACCGACGCTTCGTTGGGAGCGGAATTTCTGGAACGCCCCTCGATGTCGGCGCCGGTCTTCCCCGAGACGTCCGGCATCCTCGTCACCC
>CAZYJB010000124.1:0-8533 GCA_964647675.1 uncultured Verrucomicrobiota bacterium
CCCGTGGCACGATGCCAGGCCACAGTTCTGGAGTTTCTCTTCCGCCGCGTGCTCGGGAAGCCCTCGCCGTTGAGCCGGGATCAACTGATCATGCTGGCCGAAGACAATGTGGGCGACGGCAGGCCGGCCGATCTTGCGTTGGGACTGCAACACCGTCCCTTCGCGGACGCCCTGGCAGAACATTTGAAGTGAGCCGACGCCGGGTTCCGTCGGAGGGACCGGCGCAGGTTGGGCTGCGCCCGCATGGCGACCGCACTTGCCGGTGCTGGCGCGCGCCCCGTAGCGTGCGGCGCGGCAACGGGTCCGGGGTGAACAACGACTCTGTCCTCCGCGACACGACGCACCCGGGACACCCGGCATTCCGACCCGACCCATAATGAGAAAACCCTCACTCCTGGTGGTGTTCCTGATGGTTTTTGTGGACCTCGTCGGCTTCGGCATGGTCCTGCCCCTGCTGCCCAAGTACGTGCGCGACTTCGGGGCCCCGGGATGGATGCTGGGCGCGATCGTGGCGTCGTATTCGCTGATGCAGTTCCTCTTCGCACCGGGTTGGGGACGTCTCTCGGACCGAATCGGGCGCCGTCCGGTGCTGCTGATCAGCACCGCGGGCTTCATCGGGTCCTACGCACTTTTTGCGGTGGGATCGACCCTCACGTCTCCGGCATTGGCATTGGGAGTCATCCTGGCTTCCCGCATCCTCTCGGGCATCTGTGGCGCCAACATCGCCGTGGCGCAGGCGTACATTGCCGACCTGTCGTCCCCGGCCGAGCGCTCGCGGCGGATGGGATTGATCGGCATGGCGTTTGGGCTTGGGTTCATCGCCGGCCCGATCATCGCCGTGGTGGCACTGCTGGCCTTCGGCCGATCCGGCCCGGGTTGGGTGGCGGCAGGCATCTGCGCTACCAACTTCGTCCTCGCGTGGTTCCTGCTGGGTGAAAGCCGAGTTCCGGGTGCCGCTTCCGTGCCGCGCACGGGCGGACGTTTCGATCATTGGCGGGAGGTGCTTTCGCGGCCGCACCTCGGACTCCTCACGGGCGTTTACTTTCTCGCGACGTTCGCCTTCACCTGCTTTGAGACCACGCTCGCCCTCCTCATCGCGCTCAACTTCCAGTTCCCCAAGGGCGGCACGGATAGCGAAATCGCGGTGTCCTTCCTGTTCGCCTTTTGCGGGCTCATCGGGGCATTCATCCAGGGTGGCATGATCGGGAGACTGGTACGCGCCCTCGGCGAATCGCGCGTCATTGCGATCAGTCTGCTCCTGACCGCGCTTAGCCTCGCGCCCCTGCCCTTCTTCTCGGGAACCCTTCACGCTTCGCCGGCGTCGCTCTGGAAGTCCGAGGATTCCTCGTTCGCGGCGTTTCTCGGGTCCCTGTTCACGCTCGGCGGCACTCCGTGGGTGGGCCTGCTTGCGTGTCTTGCGCTCCTCTCCATCGGCTCCTCCATGACGCGCCCTCCCCTGTTTGGTCTGGTTTCGTCGCTGTCGCCCGCCGATGAGCAGGGATTCACGCTCGGAATCACGCAGAGCGCAGGGTCGCTGGCGCGCATCAGCGGACCGGTGTTCGCGAGTGCCACTTTCGACTGGCACCATTCCTTCCCTTACGTCGTCTGTGCCGGGCTCGCGCTGGCGGCGTGCGTCTGGTGCTGGGCGCGTCTCCCCACGAATCCTCATCCCGCACCCGGGGCGTGATCGCGGCCCGGCCGCAGCGTGGCGGAAATGGTTCTCCCCGGTTCACGGGAAGAACGGATGGCTCGCGAGCACTTCCCCCACCGTGGTCAACGGGCCGTGCCCGGGACAGATCAGCGTGTCCTCGGCAAGGCTGAGGATGGCATCGCGAATCTGTCGGCGCGCCAGTTCCCCCTTGCCCGGTGCGCCGCCCATGGATCCCGCGAAGAGCGCGTCGCCCACCACCGCCGCATCGCCCACGCCTCCGCCGAATCCGCTGATGACATAGGTGGCGCCATCGTCGGCGTGGCCCGGAGTCGCGCGGTACGCGACCTTCAACCGCCCCACTGCGACCACGTCGCCAGGGCGATTGCGTTGCGACGCCGGCGCGCCCGGGTAGTCGGTGTGGAGTCGCAGAGCGGGAAAGCGGGTGCGCAGCGGCTCCAATGCCGCCACGTGGTCGTGATGCGAGTGGGTGAGAAAGAGATGCTGTGGACGCAGGCCGTGTTGCGCCACGCACTCCAGGATCGGCGCCGCCTCGAAACCGGTGTCGAAGAGCGCGGCTTCCCGCGTCTCCGGATCCCATGCGAGGTAGGCGTTCACCACCATGCCGCCGCCGACGGTGGCATACACGCGGAACTCGTGCCACGCGCTCAAGTCCACGGCGCGGGGCAGCCAGCCGCCGGCCAGTGCCCGCCATCGGTCGGCGTGCAGCCCGAGCACCGAGGCGACGGCTTCCCACGGGAGCCCCGCGGGCACGCGACCTTCCCGTTCGAATTGTTCCCAGGCTTCCGGCGAAACCTTCGCCAGAGCCAGGACAGCACCCAGCGACGTTCCGTTCATCAGGCGCGCCTTTCGCGCCACATCCCCGGCGTGGTCCTCCAAGGTCATGCGCGCACGCTAGGGGGTTCCCAGGCCCGCCTCCAGCGCGAGGGCTTCGCGGGTGTAGATCCCCGCCGTGGATTCACCCAGGGAGGTGCGCGAGATGTATTCGTAACGCGGGAAGGCGCCCCAGTCCTCGCGCGCGAGAATATAGCCGAACGCGTCGTTGGTGAGGCCGAGCAACAGGTTGTGTTTTCCGCGCATGTGGCGCTTGAGATAAGCGCCCACATTGGGAAGCGCCTCGCCCGGCACGGTGAGCAGGTGCGCATCGCCGAGGCGCACGGCATTCAACCGCGTGGTGACGCGCCCCTGGTCGTCTGTGCGATAACCCATGGGCGAGCCCTTCAAGACCGCCAGCAGCACGGAAGACTCGACCGGAAAGGTCACCACGGAGCTGCGACATTCCAGGACCGGTTCCGCCTGCCCGGCGGCTCCCTCCACCAGTCGCAGGGCCTCGTCCGCCAGCTCACGCCCGATGCGCTGACACTCCTCCCAGGTGGTCCGTTCGCCGCCGTTCTCGCCCCGATTGTCGGCGGTGACCATGCCGCCGAGCGCCGCATTGAAAAAGATCCCCGTGCCGCCGCCGCGTTCCGCCAACCGGTCATAGAGCGGCCCCACGAGATCGGGGCTGCACACGCCCGCTCGCGGTCCGAGAACTTCGGGATGCACGGCGTAATTCACGAACGTGGCCAGCACGCGGCCCGCCCGATCGGCGAACTGGAGGACACTGCAACGCGGATCGAAAAGCGCTTCGGCATAGGCGTTGTAGGCGATGCGTCCACGCACGGGCCCGGTCGCGGTTTTCAATGTCACCGGCGCAAGTTTCGCGGCTGCTTCCTCAATGGCCTCGGCCATGCGCGCAGCCACCGAATCCAGGTACTTCAGATCGGCTCCTGTGCGTCCGTTCGGATCCGGGAAGGCATAGGGATCCGGCGCGCTGTGGGTGTGCGTGGCGCCGATGAGGATGTGATCGGCGGGGACGGCCTTCACCTTCGCGCGCGTGCGATCGCCAAGGACCGCGGGCCAACCGAGGAAATCGGCGCTGACCCACGCGACGCGAGTGCTGCCGCTCCCCACGACCAGCGCGCGCACCGTGAGCTCCCCCGCCTTGCGAGAAACGGGTTCGGGAATGCCGATGCCGCCGGACACGGGCAGCAGCGGATCCGGCGTCACCACGCGCACCGCAATGCCGGCGCGAAGCTCGCCGGCGCGCGCAGCCGGTCCGCCGGCCAGCGCAATCGCCACCAGCAGGAAGTGGGTCGCAGGAATGCGCCGGAAGAGCGTCGAGGTCATGCCCCACGATAGGAGGGGGCGTCGGAGGGAACCTAGTGAAAACCCGCACCCTTGAGCTGCGTTCGGCGCGTCTGGCACGCTTCGGCGCGTGAACCGCATCGACGCGCGCTTTCAGGCGCTCCGCCAGAAACAGTCCAAGGCCCTGGTCGCGTACATCGGCGCCGGGGATCCCGACCTGGAAGCCACGCAGCGGCTGGCGCTGGCCTTCGACCGCGCCGGCGTTGACATCCTCGAATTGGGTGTCCCGTTCAGCGATCCGCTGGCGGACGGCCTCGTGAACCAGTTGGCGGCGCAACGCGGGCTCGCCAGCGGCACCTCGCCGCGCGGCGTGCTCGACACCGTCGCCGCCATCCGGCGGGAATCCACCCTCCCGCTGGTGCTCTACCTCTACTACAACCTCATGCACCGCGTCGGTCTGGAAAAGTTCGTCGCCGACTGCGCGACGGCGGGGGTCGACGGACTGCTGGTCCTGGACCTGCCGCCGGAGGAAGCAGACGCCTATGAACGCGCCATGCAGGCGGCCGGACTTTGCGCGATCTGGCTGGTGGCGCCGACCACACCCGAGGAACGCATCCAACGCATCGTTACGCGCGGCTCGGGCTTCATTTACTACATCTCGCGCGAGGGCGTGACCGGCATGCAGTCCCAGGTCGCGACGACGATTGGCGGGCGCGTCGCGCTGATCCGTTCCCACACGAAACTGCCCATCGCCATCGGCTTTGGCGTTTCCAATGCCGACCAGGCCCGCGCGGTTGCGGCCTCGGGTGACGGCGTGGTGGTCGGCAGTGCCATTGTGGATCGCATCGCGCGCCTGGGCCGCGATCCAGGAATGGTCTCCGAGGTCGCCGCGTTCGTGAAAACCCTCGCCGACGCGGTCCATGCCACTTCGAGGTAGCCGCCGTGCCCGTTTCGAAATTGTCGGTCCCCGGGCGGGGTGATGTCCGGACTGGCGTCGCGGCGGCTCCGCGGCCATTTTTCCTCTGCCCTGTTTCCGCGAATGGCAGCGGGGTTTGGACGGACGCATGAAGACCAAGAAAGCTGCCAGGCAGAAGGGAACGGACCGCTTCGTGGTGATCATGGCCGGTGGCCGCGGCGAACGGTTCTGGCCGGTGAGCCGCGAAAAGACGCCGAAACAACTGCTCCACCTGCTGGGCGAGGAATCCTTCCTGCAGGCCGCGGTGCGCCGCGTCCTGCCCCTCGTGCCAATCGAGAACATCCTCATCATCACCAATGCGGCGCAGGCGCCCGAGGTGAAGCGGCAATTGCCGAAACTGCCCGCGGCCAATGTGGTGGCGGAACCCACCGGCCGTGACACCTGCGCGGCCGTGACCCTCGGGGCCGCGCTGGTCGGTGCGCGTTCGACCACGGGGGTGATGGCCGTGCTCCCCGCCGACCACGTGATCGCCGAGGAGCGAAAGTTTCAGCAGGTGCTGGCCGACTGCCTGGATCTCGCCTCCCGCGGCCGGGTGATCGCGACCATCGGCATCAAGCCCACCGAGCCCGCCACGGGCTACGGGTACATTCGTGTCGGCACCCCGCTGCCGCCGCCCCAGGGGGCCAAGCCGTACAAATCCGTCTTCCATCGCGCCGAGCAGTTCAAGGAGAAGCCCAGCTACGAGACGGCGCTCGACTACCTGCAAAGCGGCCAGTACCGCTGGAACGCCGGCATGTTCATCTGGTCCTTCGTCACCCTCACCCAGGGCCTGCAATCCCACCAACCGGAGATGCACGCCGCCTGCCAGCGCTGGTTCGACGCCGCGAGTGCAGGCCCGGCCAAGCTGGCGCGCGTGCTGGCGCGGGAATACCCCGAAGTGAAGCGCATCTCGATCGACTACGCCCTCATGGAGCACGCGCAGAATGTGGTCGTCGCCGACGGCGATTTCGACTGGGACGATCTCGGCTCGTGGAACGCGCTCGCGCGACATCTCAAACCCGACGCGGAGGGCAACTGCGCGCAGGCTGAATTCATCCATGTCGACGCCGCGCGCAACATCGTCTACGACGCGCGCACCAAGGGTCGCCGCACCCCCATCTGCATCGTCGGTCTGCGCGATTCGATCGTGGTGCAGACCGACGACGCCACGCTCGTCGCACACAAAAGTCAGTCGCAGAAGATCAAGGAACTCGTGCGCCGGCTTTCCGACGACCCGCGCTACTCGGGGCTCGTCTGAGCCGGCTCCCGCTTCGCCGCGGCGCGCGCCCACGAAGGGAGCGGCACCGGGCGGCCCGGGGGCACTGGTTCACCGAACTCGGGCCGACCCTCCGCTCCCCAGCGAAAGGGCTGCATACTGATCTGCCGGTCCCACCCCGAGCCCCGCGCGCGCGCCGAATGGTAGATGATCCACGGGTCCCCACCGGCGGGCGCCTGGACAAAGCAGCAGTGGCCGGGACCGAACACATGATCCGTGCGGGCGAACACGGGCTTCGGCCATTTGCTCCACGACGCCGCGTCGAGCGGATCGCCTCCCTTCCATTCGAGCAGTCCGAGGCAGTAATCATCGGTCCAACTGCCGCTCGCCGAGTAGACCACGAACAGGCGTTCGCCATTCCAGAGCACTTGCGGCCCCTCGTTGACCCAGGGCTTCCCGTGCCGTTCCCAATCGTGCTCCGGCGACGAGAGGCGCACGCGGTTGCCCTCGAGCGTTACGGGGTCGCGCAGACGCGCGAGGTACAGATGTTGCGCCACGTTCTCGGTGCCCTCCCAGCCGGACCAGAGAAAGTAGCGGCGCCCGTCGCGCAGACTGAGCACCGTGCCATCGATGGCCCAGCGATCGGGTGCCACCGCCAGGCGGCCGCGCAAACGGTACGGCGCCGTGGGATCATCGGCATCCCCCTCCAGTACGAACATGCGGTGGTTCTCGTTCCGACCGTCGTCGGCCGCGACATACGCGTACCAGCGACCGTCGAGATGGTGGATCTCCGGCGCCCAGAGGTTGCGGGAGTGATCCAGCCCCGCTTCGGGACGCCAGACCTCCCGCTCGGTGGCGTCGCCCATTTTCTCGAGTGCATCGAACCGCGACACCCAGACGGCCCCGCGGCCGGAATGCGCGCGGTACCACGATTCCTTCCAGCGCACCACCCAGGGATCCGCGCCGCGCGCCACGATCGGATTGGAGAACGACGGGGGGTTCGTTGACAGCTCAGCACCGTGGCTGGCGATGATCGCCAACAGAAACGCGATGCAACAGGCCCGGCGCATGCCCCAGTCTGCCGGGGCAATCGCACGACCGCGAGAATCGAACGATCGAGGTTGCTGTCCCGGGGGACAACAAGTCGCGAGTCCGAGCTCGCGACCCACCAGGCAGGCTCGCCGGCATTGCGGCACCCCGGCCGCCTGTGCTAACTCCGCGCGCTCCAGATCATGTCGGAAACCCAACCAGTCCCCTACCAGGTCGGTGACCGGCTCGCGCTGACCATCGAAAGCATTGCCTACGGCGGCGACGGTGTGGGGCGCCTCGATGGCTTCGTCGTCTTCGTGGCCTTCGTCGTCCCGGGCGAACGGGTCGAGGTCGAGTTGACCGAGGTGAAGAAAAACTTCGCGCGCGCGCGCCTTCAAACGGTGCTCGAACCATCCGGCGAACGAACCACGCCGCGCTGCCGATACTATGGCGACTGCGGCGGCTGCCAGTACCAGCACCTCGCCTACGACGCGCAGTTGCGCCTCAAGCGGCAGCAGGTGCGCGACCTCATCCTGCGCCTCGGCGGCTTTCCTGAACTCGACGTGGACGAGGTGGTGCCCTGCCCCATGCCCTACGGCTATCGCAACCGCATCATGGTGCGCAGCCAGTGGGACAAGTTCGCGCGCCGGTTGGTCATCGGGTTCATCCGGCACGACAACCGGCTGGTCGTCGACGTCGAGCACTGCCCGATTGCGGAGGACAGCCTCAACGCGGAACTGCTGCGCGTGCGCGCGCAACCGCCGCCCAAGGGCGGCATCAAGGTCACCCTGCGCGTGCCGCCCGAAGGCTGGGAACTGCCGCCGGATTCGTTCTTCCAGAACAATTTCCACCTGCTGCCCCGGCTCATCGAAGGGGTGCGCGACCGCGTGCGCGCCAGTGGTGCCCGCTTCCTCATCGACGCCTACTGCGGAGTGGGCTTCTTCGGCATCGAATGCGCCCAGGTGGTCGAGCGCTTTGCCGGCGTCGAAATCGACCGCTCCGCCATCCGTGCCGCGCGAAAAAACCTGGAACAGCGAGGACTGACCAACGGCGATTTCATCGCCGGCCCCGCCGAGGAATGGATCCCCGCGTTGCTCCAGCGGTTCCCCGCGGATCAGACCGTCATGATCACCGACCCGCCGCGCGTGGGATGCGCGCCGGCCTTCATCGAAGCCGTGCGCCAGGCCGGACCCGCGCAACTCATCTACGTCTCGTGCCATCCTGCGACACTGGCGCGCGACCTCAAGGCCCTGTGCGAGGACGGCCGCTACCGCATCGAACGCATCACCCCTTTCGACATGTTCCCGCAAACGCAGCACGTCGAATGCGTGGTCGATCTGCGCCTGGGCGCGGAACGCCGGTAGCAACGCGCCAGGGCAATTGCGGACCGAACCCTCTTCCCGTTGGGTCGCGAGTCTTGTCTCGCGATCCGGCCCTGTTCCCAGCGCCGGGCCCTCTGCTTCCGACCCCAGGCTCAGGTTCCAGATCCGTGTCCTCCTCCGTCGAAGCCCCGCTCCGCCTCGCCGGTCAGATCTGG
>CAZYJB010000125.1:0-8514 GCA_964647675.1 uncultured Verrucomicrobiota bacterium
GCAAAAGGCGATAGCCCAAGGCGGAGCCTTGGGATCGGACACCACCAGGATTATCAGAGGCCTGAAGGGCCGACAGGGCCGGCGCCTCCCCATCTCGACGTCCCTTCAGGACGCCATCATCAGGGGACCATGCCTCCCAAGGTTCCGCCCTGGGCTTTCTCCTCGACGGGAGTTGCCCGGCCTCAGATCAACCCCTGGTAACTCAACCACAGCGCGCGGAAATAGCGCATCACGCGGACCGGGTCGGTGCTCTCGGGGATCTCGGCGAGGCAATAGCCCTTGTACCCGCTCGCCACCAGCGACGTGAGCAACCGCCGCCACGGATACTCTTCGAGGAACAGATCGCGCATGTGCACCTCCACGATGCGGTTCTTCACCAGATTGAACCCGTGCTCGAAGCCCTCGCCTTCGAGATCCGTCTGGTTCGAGTTCCAGCACACGCCGACGTGCCGGTGATCCGCGACATCCATGATCGTGCGCATGTGCGGCAGCAGGCTGGTGCCAGCCCCGTGCACTTCCACGCGGATCATCTGACCGTGCTGCGCGGCAAACTCGCCCAGTTCCCGCAGCGAACGCCCGATCTGCTCCAGGGTCTTCTCCACGGGCACTTCCTTGGGCAGACCGTTGGGACGCACCTTCACCCCCGATGCGCCGACGTCCTTCGCGAGAACGATGTACTCCTTGGTGGCCTCGATGTCGGCGCGCAGCTTGGTTGCGTCCGGGGTGTGGTAGTCGAACGCACTGCCCAATCCGTACAACTCGACCTTCGAATCGGCGAACCGCTTGCGCACGGTCGCGCGCTGGTCGGGCGTCAGGTTCACTTCCACCTTGTGCGCGTGGGTGGTGCGCAGTTCCACGCCCTGGAACCCGGCCGCCGTGCAGTTCTTGATGACCGTCTCGACATCCCAGTCCTTCGCCAGATTGTACGTCACCAGCCCGATCTTCATCGGCGAAGCACCCGGCGGCGGGATTCGTTCCGCACCCGATGCGGGAAGGGAAGAAAGCGGAAGGCCAGCGACTGCCGCTACGCTGGCGGCGCCAAGGAATCCTCGTCGGGTGATGCTCATGGGTCGGAAGACGCCGCGATTGAAGCGCGCCCCACGCGCCCTGTCAGCCTTCGAAGTCGATGCTGACGATGGGAATTCCAATCCCCCGATAACGAACCACGAAGTCACGAAGGAATGAGGTTCGGCATGGCAATGGCGTCGATGCCTCGTTAGCTGACTTTCCGATCGGCTTCCCTCCCGGATCTCTTCGTGTCCTTCATTTCTTCGTGGTTTAACCAACCCTTCGGTTGTTCGCTCCTTCGGGAACCGGGGGCAATTCCCGCGGATTGACCGCCGGCGGCCATAGATACACCCTGTATCTATGATCACCGCCAAGATTTTCCAGCATGGGGGCAGCCAGGCTGTTCGCCTGCCAAAAGCCTTCCGCTTCGAGGGCAAGGAGGTTCTGATCGAAAAGCACGGCGATGAGGTCGTTCTCAAGCCCCTGCCTACACCCAAATTCCGCTCCTTCACCGAGATCGCCCGCCACCTCGCGGAGAGATTCCCGGAGGGCGGGGACTTCCCCGAACCGCCGCCTCGCCCGAGGAAGCACGACCGTCCCGTCCTTAAGTTTTGAGCCCGCAGATCGGTGAATCCATCCTTCCTTCTCGATTCGAGCGCCTGCATCCCAGTGCTGCGCAACAGTGTCGGCCTCGATCGGCTTCCCGATCCGGCCGTCACCGGAATTCCCGTCATCGTCGCAGCGGAGCTTTGGACAGGGGTCAAAAAGAGTCTCCGGTCCCATCCCCACCAGACGGCGCGTCTCGAGGCTTTTCTCGGCCTTTTCTCGATCCCCGAATTCACCGTCGATGCCGCCCTGCACTATGCCGACATCCGTGCAACGCTGGAGGCCACTGGAAAAAGCATCGGTCCGCTCGACCTCCTCATCGCAGCCCAAGCCCGCAGTCTTGGATCGGTTCTCGTGACAGCCAATTCCGGCGGGTTCAAACGCGTCAAAGGACTAAAGATCCAAGTTTGGCGTTGAACACCCGACCAGCTCCAGAGCACCCGGATTTTTCGAGCCTGCCCACACTCACCTCTCCCAGACGCCCTGCGCTACCAACTCCCCGGTCGCCGCCTCCGCCCAACCCCGGTTCGCCGCGGGACTCGCCGGACTCGGATGCAGCACGCGCGCGAACTGTCCCGACCACTCCAACCCCTTCCCCTGCGGAAGCGACATCGCCTCGCGGGCCCGCGCCTCCGCGAATCCGCCCACACCCACCACCCATTCCGGTTGGAGCGCATGCACCACCTCGCGCAGATGCGCATCGCAGGCGGCAAACATGGCTTCGGTGGTCGCGGACGCGAACTTGTCGGGCGTCAGGTTGGCACCGCTCTCCGCCATGAACAGCAGCGGACAATAATTCACCACGAAATGGTCGGCGAAGAAGGCTCCCGCCGTGCCGAACCGCGCCGCGAACAAGCCCCACAACCGCCGCCCGCTGACCTCGCTGCGCGTGCACCCGAATCCCTCCACCGGGCGCTTGGGATGCTCCCGCAATGGCCGCCGCACGTCGGCCTCGATGCGCATCCAGTCGCGCACCGCGGCCACTTCGCCAAAGGGTACACCGGTCTGCGCCATGCCGAACGGCCCTGGATTCATGCCCACGAAGATGGCGCGCTTCCGACCGCATCCGTAGGTCTCGAGATACCGCTGGTGCGGTGCCCAGGCGTAGTCGAGCGGGTGATAGGTCACCGCCACTGGCAAGGGGAACTCGAGCTTCGCCATGGCCCGTCGCAGGCGATCCGCCGCGGCCATCAATTCATTTTGTCCCGCCGTTCTCTTCGGCACCGGCGCAGGCTACCGGGCGCCTCCACCATCGCCAATGCCGGCGTGCCGGTTATGGAATCCGAATCCGAATCCGAAAGAAACGTTCGGTTCCCCCGGGCGGCGCGGCGAGTTGAACGGTCTGAATCCCGCCACTGCCCACCCGGGTCGCGACCACCGCCCAGGCAGTGTCCGGGAGCAGGTTCGGAGCGCTCTCGATCAGGTAGGAATAACCCGTGACACTCTGGAACCGCAGCGCCACCGCGCCGCCCACCCGCTGCACGGAGAGCCAGCGCGGGGGATCCAATTCAACGCGAAGGGACCCGTCGGTTCCCAGCGCGCCCGTGTCCCACCTCAGGCCCGCCGGCAGCGAAGGCAGGGCCACCGAACGGAATGCTCCGGAGAGCTGCGCGGCTCGAAACAAGGGATAGACATCACCCGCCGTGAGTCGCGGCAACGGCTCGGCCAGGCGAACCTCCAGATGTCCTCCACACTCGAGTTCGCCCGCGACCTCCAACGGCGCCTGGCGCACTGATCCAACCGAACGCCGGGCCGTCAGCACGAGCTGTCCCGCCAGGGCCAGGCGGTTGCTGAAGTTGAGGGAGTCCAGCGTGTTGGAGAACGTCACCACGATCTGTCCCGGAAGGTCCAGGCGGTTGCTGAAGGTCAGGGGGTCAAGCGTGCTGGAGGATTCCGGAATCAGTCGACCTTCCACCCGG
Source organism: uncultured Verrucomicrobiota bacterium (assembly GCA_964647675.1). Taxonomy (GTDB): domain Bacteria; phylum Verrucomicrobiota; class Verrucomicrobiia; order Limisphaerales; family CAIMTB01; genus CAIMTB01. The sequence continues at coordinate 3,534 of CAZYJB010000125.1, forward strand.
ACCCCACCCAGGACCTTCCCCGCCCCGCGCAAGGTCTGGCCAGGGCCCACGATGAACGCCCCCGCGAGCGCTCTCACATCAAGAGTCCCTGGGCTGCCGAGGAAGATCTCCGGGGTCTCGTCGAGGGATGCTCCCGCCTCGACGACGAGCTCGCCGTTCTCCACGCGCGTCGGACCACTGTGATGCGCGGCCGCGCCCAGATGAAGTCGGCCGCCGCCCGCAAGACTGAGGGACCCGCCGCCGGACAGCGTGCCGTTCAGGCGGAACGCCCGGTTCACATGAAGTCGAAGCGCATGCCCAGCATTGTCGAGCGCGCCCGACCACGTGAATGTCCCGGAGAAATTGGTGAACCACTGTGCCGCACCGAGGCGCGTCTCGAGGGCCCAGGTGGTGTCCCCATTCCCCGCGAGTCCGGCCATGAGTGTGAGGGGATTGCCCTGGACACGGAACCCGCCCGAAAGGAACTGGATCAGCCCGGCGCGATGCAGTCGATCGTTGTGGCTGGTGCGATGGCCGATCCCCCCGAAGGCGAGGCGTCCACCGTCGATCGGTTCCTCCGCATTCCAATTGGCGGCCGTGCTCCAAAGCGTGTCGTCACCTCGTCCGACCCAAAGTGCAGCCGGAGTCGCATCGATGACGCGAAGAGCCAGGACGCCCTCGGCAACCCGCCGCGGGAACCGATCCTCATACCCGGAATCCTGGACCTGCACGCGAAGGTCGAGGGTGTTCCCCACCTGGACGGCCAACGCACCGGCGTCCGCGACCGTCGCGCGCCCCGATACGGGATCGACCGCGATCCAGCCGGCGGCACTCCCGCCAACCACCCGGAAGGTGATCTGCTCGATCGGACTGTCGGCAGCGCGGAGGACCACCACCTCCGTGCCATTGCTCGCCGCGGCATTCACCAGAACGGGGGCCCAATCGATGACCGGTGCCTGCCCGAGATCGACCGAACGCAGGACGGCGGCAGGAATCAGGTTGGTGCCGGCGGCCTCCGGACGGGTCCATCCGACTTCCACGCGCCCCAGGCCGGCGCCCGAGCGCGCGAGTACTTCGAGGTAATAGGACTGGCCCGCGACGAGCCATTGGCCCCCTGAAGCCTGCGAGGCGGTCCGCGTCCATTCGAGCGGACCGGAGCCGCCGCCGTCCCAAGCGATGATCGACGCGTGGTCCGCGATGCCGTCGAAGGCGAACTTCAATCGCGCCTCGCCCTGGGACGCGAGGTAGAAGCTGTGGAGTCCGGTGGCTTCAGGAACGAGCAGGGCACGCGTACGGGATCCCCAAGACTGACCCACCACGAAGCCACCCATGGCGAGCTCGGTGAACGCGCGGAGCTGATCTGGCCGGCCGGGAAATCGATCGAGGGACGTGAGCGCGTCCACCGACGAGCCATTGGTAAGGGGCATCCAGACTTCGTGGTGCAATGCCACCGTTCCCATGGCGGATCTCGGCAGGCGGGTGACCACTCCAGTCGCGTAGGCCTCTAGGGCGGGATCGCCGTCGTCGGTGACGCGGATCTCCAGCACGTGCCGCACGGGCGCGACTCCAGCGGGCGGCAGCTCCCGACGCAGTCGCACTTCGCCGGTCGAGGCGTCGAGGTCGAACAGGCCGTCCTCATTGCCGCGCTCCATGACAAAGGCCGCGCGATCGGTGGCGTTGAGGTCCAGGGCGGTCACGACTCCGACCCGCGAGCCGGGAAAGGCGTCCTCGTGCACTGCCGCCTCGAACCCTTCAACCTTCGGCCGGTAGTTGATCGCGCGCGGAGCCAGGGACCGGCCCGGAATCACCTCGAAGGGGAGGCCGCATGCCGCGCATTCCCAGGCCACGGCGAGGTGCCCGGTGCCGAGGTCGACCTTGGCGAGGGCCTCGACCGCGTACGCATGACCGGCCGCAAGGGTGACCGGCGTCGATCGTTGGCTCGCCTGGCGGGACCATTCGCGCGGACCAGGAAGCGCTCCCGCCGAATCCACGCGCGCGACACGGACAAGGTTCGCAACATTGGTGGAGTCGCTGATCCAGAGCTCGGCCTCGCCAGCGCTCGCGAGCGAAAAGGTGTAGTCCCCCGTGGCCGGCGGCAGCAGGTAGCCGCGCACCACCATGCCAAAATGATTGGTGGGTCGACTCAGGTCGCCGGGCCACGGGACAAACCCACCGAAACTTCCTCCGAAGTCCAGCGACGAGGAACCGATTGCATCCCAGTCCCCGCCCCCAGCCGGCATTGCGAACTCGGACGCGGGGAGAATTGCGTTCTGGACCCCTCCGACATCATGCCCCCGTGCGCCGACGGGCACCTCATTGTTCCACGCACTGAGTGCAGGCACGTCGAATTGCCTCAGTCGTCCCTCGGACGCCGGATCACGCGGGTACGACGGCGCTTCGAGCAAGGCCGCGAGCGTGGCGCCGGGGATGTCCGGGTACATGGCCACTGCGATACTCCCGCGTGGCAGCGGCAATTCGATGGTCACGACGACGCGCGCGGTGGCCGAGAGCGCGGTGGGTCGGGTCCGGTCCGAAACACGGGCGACGAGTTCATAACGATGGCGCTCCGCCGCAATCAGCTCGCCGGTAATCGCAATCTCACCTGTCACCTCGTCCACGCGAAACGGAACTCCTTCGCCTCCGTCGATCGAATAGCTGAGCACGGACAGGCGGTCCCGATCGTCGGCTTTCAGGGTCGCGATGACGGTTCCCGGCGGCGTTCGCTCGATCACCGACAGGGCGAATTCGCAGTTCGTGGAAAGACAGGTGAATGACCCGGCACCACCGCTGACCCGTCTCAAGGACGGCGGTTCCGGGACGTCGACGACCTCGATCACCACTCGACGATCTGGCTCAGAGGAGGCGCCCAGGACGGGATCGAGGATGGCAACCAAAAGGTCGAAGCGCGCTCCGGTCGCTGCGCCGCCGGCCAGTGATTCGAAATCGAGCACCGCCGGACGCACGACGGTGATGGCTCCGTCCGGGCCGATCGCGAACGTTCCCCCGGAATCTCCGCGAACGATTCGAAACTCGCGGTTGGCGACTCCCAACTCGCGCGGCGTCACCACGCCGACGACGGTGCCGGCGGGCGAGTTTTCGGCGAGGGCAAATCGATCGGACACTCGGGCCCGTGCCACCGTGCCGGTCACGCGGTAAGCGCCGAGGCTGCCGTAGTCAGAGAACCCGTCGCGCAGAGGATCGCCGCGACCAGCACCGATGACCCGCAGCAGATAGGTGCCGGCTGGAACTTCAGTCGCGAGGCTGGCACCGAGCGTGTCGGAGGCTGCCTCCGTCGCCACTCGCGAACCACCGGCGTTCACCAACTCCAAGCGCAACGCGAGATTGGGTCCGGGCCACGCCGGCGTGGCAACCAGGTGGACACGGCCGCCTTCGCTGTCGAACACGTAAGCGTCCACGTCACCCGACGTTTCGATGACTCCCAAGGTGTCGCAGCGTTCATCAGGAAAGATCTCGAGCGGACGCGTTCCAGCACCAGAGTCCGCTGCATCGTCGACGCGATACGTCAGCCCGTTCTGCGTCGCCAGCGCACGAATCTGATCCTGGTGCCGATTCGCGTCCGCGTACTCGCCACGGCTCCATTGCGTGACCTGGCGGTAATAGGGGATGCCCATGAGGGGCGCCCATCCGGTTTCGCCATCGCCGTGGCCGGAGTAGTACTCCGAAGAGGTCCCATCGATCAGGGTGCCAACGTGCGCGAGTCCAAGGGTATGTCCCAACTCATGGGAGAGCGCCTCGGCGCAGAACCGGACGTTGTTCGTGACAAACACCCAGCAGGGGATGTCCTCGGCGGCCTTGAACGAGCCCATGTAGGCCACTCCCCCAGCGCCCGGCGATGCGCGGTCGGTGGGTGTGATGATGGCCCGCTGGCGACGCAAGGCCGACGCGCGCTGAAAGGCACCGGCGTGGGTCACGACGTTCAGTTGAAACGGCCGGAAGTCCTCGGCCACCCGCGCCCAGATCTCGTGCATCTCCGCATGGTCGAAGTCAGGCGCCCCGAACTCGATCCCGCCCCACGCCTCCGTCCGGCCACCACGGAAATCCAGGAAGATCACCGCGTCCGCCCCGGGAAGGCTCTCCAGCATCGGCATGCCGTCCCGGTCCAAGGGCGCATCCGGATCGGGGAATGCGGCCTCCGCCGCCCGAGCGCGGTGCGACGCCTGGCGGGGATCACTCAATGAGGGTGGCGGCAGCCCCACGCACCGAACCTCGCCCAGCGCACGGCGCACCACCTCGGGTGCACCCGCCGGTCCCGTGGGCTCGATGCGGTAAGCGAGCGCGCTGGCGGGAAGCTCCCAGACTCCAAAGAACGAATCGGCCCCCTCCGTTTCCGACTTTCTCTGCGCGTAGACGAAGAAATGCCCCGGCTCCGGCGCGGTTAGGATGCCGTCGATCCCGGTCACCCGGCCCGCATCCCGCACCACCCGCTGGATCCGACCACGGGCGGCCACGTTTCCAGGCAACGTCAGGTCGACCGGATCGCCGGGAACCGCTCCGCTCAAGCGATCGATCCATCCGATGTCCCAGGCACTTCGGGGCGTGCGCGGATCATCGAGCGCACGGCTTCTCACCGACGCGCTCGGCTCGAAGGAGCCGACATCATCCGAATCGGAACGCGATGTGCGGGTGCCGCGGTTGGGAAACGAAGAGGACCTCGCAACAATCGCGCCAGTCAGATCCTCGCGCGCTTCGACAATCTTCGACGGGACGAACAGACCGCCGTCCCCGCGCCCGGCGATCGCCACCTCCGGCCGCCGCCGAAGCAGCAACGCCGCGACGACACCAGCCACGACAAGCAGAATGAAGGCCGCACGGCGCATCGCACCCATCTCCACGTTCCCTCACCGCTGTGACTGCAGGAACCGCTCCAGAAACGCCACCAGCTGCGCATTGGACTCGGGCGTCGGATCGTGGCCAGCCCGCGTCGTGAGCGCGACGCGGTTGCTGGCACCCAGCAGGACGTTCACGGCGCGCAGGTGGTTCA
>CAZYJB010000126.1:0-8497 GCA_964647675.1 uncultured Verrucomicrobiota bacterium
GGCCGTAGAGGCGGTTGGTGCTGATCTTCACGCGCACCATGTTGAAGATCTCACCCGGTGCCACCGCGAGTTCGCGGCGGATGACCTTGTCGCGCGTCTTGGTGTTGCCCTGGATCTCGATTTTCTCGATGTACGACTGCGTGCCCTCCTCGACGCGATAGGCGAGGTCGATGGTGTTGGAGGCCGTGTTCGGGATACGCACCGCCTTGAGCGTGGAGGGGAACTCGACGTCGATGTAACCGCGCGATCCGTAGAAATCCTCGACCAGCTCGATGTCCTTCGAGTGCAGCCGCGGCTTGAAGGTTTCCCCCGGCGAGAGGTTCAGGCCGTGGTGGATCTTGGTCCCTTCGCGGCGGCGCATGCTGCCGATGATCTCGTTCGTCGAGAACAGCTTGTTCCCCTCGAAGGTGATCGAGCCGACCTGATACTTCTGGCCCTCCTCGATCTCGAAGTCGACCTTGAGCCGCTTGGGATCGAGCTCGGCGACCTTGATGTCCTTCAGCTCGAAATCGATGTAGCCCTCGTTGCGGTAGAAATCCGGGAGCCGCTCGCGATCCTCATCGAGGACCTCCTCCTTGAGGCGCCCGGAGCCGGTGAGCCAGGAGAACATCCAGCGGCGGCGCGTCTTGACGACCTTGCGCAGCTTCTTTTCCTTGAACGCGGCGTGGCCGGGGAACTCGACGCGCTTGATGCGCTGCTTGGGCGCCTCGGAGATCTCGAAGGTGACCGTGCCGCGCCCGGCGTTCTCGTCGATATTGAGGACGTACTTGACGTCGGTCTTGAGGAAGCCGGATTTCTCGTACGACTTCTTGATCTCCTGTGCGTCCTTGAAGAGCTGGGCCTCATCGAGGGGCTCGCCGACCTTCGAGACGATCTTGCGGTTGACCTTGCGCGCACTGAAGCGGTCGTTGCCTTCGATGCGAATATCGCTGAGCACCGGGCGCGCCTGCACGAAGTAGGTCAGCTTCACGCCATCCGACTCGCGCGTCTCGGTCACGCGGATGTTGAAGAAGTAACCCGTGCCGTAGAGGTTCCGGACGTCGTCGTCGATGTTCAGCTTGCTGTACGGATCGCCCTGCTTGACGCGGATGTTGGCGCGGACGAGGTCATCGCTCACCGAACGCGGGCCCACATGGCGGACCTCGATCTCCTTGATCGACGGGCCTTCGGGCACGGTCACGGCGGGGATCTGAGCCATCAGACTCGGAATCGCCACCGGCGAGAGGACGGCACAACACGCCGTCGCCGCCACCGCCAGAGGCGTGCGGATCCAAGTGCTCCAACGCCCCGTCCAATTATTGGGGAACATCGTCGGCCGCGACTTTGGCAGCGGGTCGGAAGCGAGTAAACCTTTTAAGAAACGTGAGCGGGACGTCGCCCGTCGGACCGTTGCGTTGCTTCGCAATGAGGAGCGAAATCTGCACGCCGCCGGGCTCGTCACGCGGCACGCTTTCGTCCTCGTCGCCCGAGCTTGGCTTGTAGAGGAGCCCCACCAGATCGGCGTCCTGCTCGATCGCGCCCGACTCGCGCAGATCGGACAGCTTCGGCTTGCGCGACTTGTCCTTCTCGAACTCGCGGTTGAGCTGGCTGAGGATGATGATGGGCACCTCGAGTTCCTTGGACAGCGCCTTGATGCCGGCGGAGATCTCGGAGATTTCCTGCTGGCGATTTTCCTTCCCGCGCTTGGAGTCGGAGTGGAGGAGCTGCAGGTAGTCGATGACGACCAGCTTGATCTGGTGCTGCTGCCACATGCGCCGCGCGCGCGCGCGGAGCTGCAGGATCGAGAGGCCCGAGGTGTCGTCGATGAAGAGCGGCGAGGCCGCGATCTGGCCGGCCGCCTGGGTCAGGCGCGGGAAGTCGCGCTCGGCCAGAAACCCCTCGCGCACGTCGCGCAGGTTCACCTCGGCGCGCGAGCACATCATGCGCAGCACGATCGACTCGGCGGTCATTTCCAGGCTGAACACCGCCACCGGAAGCTGAAGCTCGATGGCCACATGTTCGACGATGTTCATCGCCAGCGAGGTCTTGCCCATCGAAGGCCGCGCCGCGATGACGATCATCTCACCCTTGTGCAGGCCGGTGGTCATCTTGTCGAGGTCCTGGAACCCCGTGCTGAGCCCGCTCAGCATGCCCTGCCGCGCGTGCAGCTCCTCGATGGTCGTGATCGCCGAGTTGACCAGCTCCTTGATCGGCTTGGTCTCGGCCCGCTCGCGGTCCTCGTTGATGCGCAGGATGTCGCGCTCCACCTCGTCGAGCAGCGACGGCACATCGCCCTCGCAGTCGTACACGCGGCCGATCACGCCCGTGCAGGTCTGAAGCATGCGCCGCAGCAGATGCTTCTCCATCACGATCTCGACGTAGTACGCGAGATTCGCCGCCGAGGGCACGCAGTCCGCAAGCTGGTTCAGATAGGTCAGGCCCCCCACCGCTTCCAACTGCGCGGCGTCGCGCAGCCGCTGTTGCACGGTGATGAGGTCGATGGGCTGGCGTGCGTCGTACATGGCCACCAGGGCCGCGTAGATCGCCTGGTGCCGCAGGTCGTAGAACGCCTCCGCACCGCTCTTCATCAATCTCAGGCACTCGCCCAAGGCCTCGTTCGGCGACAGCAGGATGCACCCCAGCACGCCGCGCTCGGCATCCGGCGCGTGTGGCGGCAGCCGGTCGGTGCGCGCCATGGCCGCCGCCGGCTCCTTGCGCGCGCGCGGACGCCTCCCCGGCGCCCTCAGGTCCGAAGGCGCCGCCCCCCCCTCATGCACAGGATCCACCGAGTCGATCACGCGGGGAGACGAACAAACCTCCTCCGACAGGTCGAGCGGAGGTTGCCCGGATCTATCCCCAGGTTGTTCACAAAATCATGCTCCGCCCCAAAACAGCTTGCCGCCGCTCGCTACCGCAAACCGAAAGGCTTTCCACCGGTCCGCCCAGCAAGATTCCACCAGGATTCCCGGGTCGGTCAGCCGAATGCGACGTCCTCCTCCCCGGAATCTTGACAGTTGTTCACAGGGCGACCTAGGAAGCGGACGTTCCTTTGTCGTCCAGGCCGTAAAATCATCATTCCCATCGCCTACCCCGCACTCCATGAAAACCCTCCACACCCTCGTCTCGGCGTCGGCCGTCGCCTGCGCCCTCGCCGCGCCTGCAACGCTGGCTGCGACGTCCACGGTCCTCGAAGGTTTTGAGAATGGGCTCGACCGCGTCTCGCTCATCAGCGGCGGCGCCCGTCCCAGCCTTGACCCGCCGGGCGTCGAACTGGGCGAGTACGTGACCACCGGCGCCGAGGATCCCTATGTGACCGAAGGGCAGAAGGCGCTCAAAGTGGTCCTCCGCGGCAGCGAATGGTGGAGCGCCGACTTCCGCGTCACGCTCTCCGACGAGGCTTCCTCGCTGGTGCGCGCCGCGAAAGCGTCGGGCGATGTCGCGCGCTACATCCTGCGGTGGGAGTACACCTTCCCGCCCTCCGGCACGACCGCCTGGATGAACTCCCAGGTGTTCATCCCCGGCGTCCTCGAACTCAACGACCAGCTTGATTCCAACAACGGCCGCCTGTCGCACTCGATCACTCTCGACGCCATCAGCGATCTGCCGGCCGAGGGCCCGCTCCTGCTCGACTTCGCGCAGAACTTCGACGCCAACGAAGATCCCTTCTCCGAGCTGGTGGTGTATGTGGACAACATCCGGCTCATTGACACCTATGCGCCGGGCGCCTCGCCGGTCACCTACCCGCTTCAGTCCTTCGAAACAACCGAGGATCCGATCGGCGGGGCGGCGAATTTCACGGGGTGGGGCGGTGGCACCCGCACCACCTACAGTCAATACACCGCCGAAGGTGCCGCGGATCCCCGGGTCACCGACGGCTCGAAATCGCTCAAGGTGGATTACGCCAATGCCGGCACCTGGGGCTCCGATTTTGTCCTGCCCTTTGCCGGCACGAAGCTGGCTGAGGTTCTCAAACTCGACCTGCCCGCCGAGGAGCGCCCCGCACGGGAAGAGCTGATCCGGTACACGCTTCGCTTCGACGTGATCTATCCGGAGCAGGGCGCCGACTGGAGCGGCAATTGGATGAGTACCAGCTTCAACACTCTGACCGACGGCTTCCCCGTCAGCCAGGGCGGCTACCTGGCCGCCGCGGATGCGGTCGGATTCAAGAAGACCGTCTCCCTCACGCTGGATCAGGTGAGGTGGTCGGACAGCGTGGATCCCAAGCCGCAACTGATGTTCATCGCCAACGGTGCCTGGGGCGCTTCCGGCACGAGCATCTATTACGACAATTTCCGCCTCATCGACACCGGCGCCACCGGCGGCGGCGCCACGCCGAAGCTCACCGCCGTGCAGTTCAATGCCGGCACGGGATCGGTCTCGTTGAGCTGGCAGTCGGAAGCCGGCAAGAACTACGCCATCGAACGCACCACCGCACTCGGGAGCTGGCCGGACGTCCAGGCAGCCTCGGTCGCGGGCCAGGCGGGAACCACCACGTACACCGGCACCGTGCCGGCGGCAGGCCAGACGTTCTTCCGCATCCGCGCGCTGAATTGACGGAGCGGGTCGGCCACCGCACTCATCAAGGGCGCCTTCGGGCGCCCTTTTTTCGTGGGGTCATTCGGCCCGACCGCTCCACGGACCTCATGCTCCCACGCCATCCAGCGCAGGCAGCATGCGCGCGCCGCTGCCGCCTCCGCACACGCCATGCAGGCGACGCTCGACCGCCTCCGGCAGTCCCCTGCGCCAAGCGATTCGACCGCGAGCCAGCGCGGGCATCTACGGCGACGCAGCGTCCTGCGCCACGCGGAAGAACCGGTTCCCCGAGCCCTCCGAATCCTTCACCACGACCTGATCATCCACCGCCTGCACGAATCCGCCGATGTGATCGACGAAGGGATCCTCCAGACTCCGTGCCGACTGCAGCTTGTACGACAGCCCGCGCACGGTGGTGTAGCGGATCTCGCAGGCGCCGGGGCCGGTCGGTCGGATGCTGATCGACACCGGGTCCCGCGCCACCGAGCCATCGAAATACCGTCGCGCCAACGCCCACGCTCCGCGCCCGACCTGGGAGCCCACCCGGCGTCCGTTCACATCATCAGCCGGTGGATGGATCCCGCCCCAGATGCGCGAGAGCCCCGCCTGATCCGCGGCGTCGTAATAGGTGGCCCACTGCAACGGCACCGTCCCGACGGGTCCCTTCTCGAAAGTCAGGAATGTGCCGGCGGGCGCCGTGAAGGCCCCGAGCCCCCCGGGGAAATAGGCGGACCCGGTCATCGCGGTCAGCACCTCCGCGGCGGCGCGGCTGAAGGTCGAATGACCCGAGACAAAGCCCGGAAAAGCCGGCGTCACGAAGTTCGACTTCTGATACGGAACCCAGAGTGAAGCGTCGACCCAGCGCACACCGCTGTAGGGAACGGCGGCGTTGGTGGGCTGCCCCGGCCATGCACGCACGGCAACCGTGTTCAGCGGGAGTCCGTGGTGGCGTCCGCCTTCCCGCGCCGTCTGCAGCGTCACCACCTCGATGAGATCCGCCACCAGCGGCAAGCCATGGCGATGGTATCGCGGCGCCCCGGGATCGCTCGACTGGCCCAGGCGAGCCATGTAGCGGATCGCGGCGATGGGTCGCCAGCCGTCGTAATGGCGCTTCAGCGACCAGGCCGCGCACGCGGCATCGTGCAGCGCGGCATTCATCGCGAAGTACATCTTCACATCCCACTCGAGGGGATCGAGCGTCGGTCCCTGCCCGCCCACGCGCCGTTCGAACGACGAATGATCCACCATGCCATTCGCCAGTGCATTCCAGTGGCCGGGCGGCGTTTCCGAGCGCGGGCCGTCGGCCCAGTACTCCGCCAGCACGCGCGCGAAATCACCGCGCCGCACCACGTTGGGCAGGTACGGAGCGCCGGTGGCCGGGTTGACTGGATGCCCACGGCCGTCGTTGCGCCCGAGTTCGTTGTTGCCGACGGCTCCGGGTGACAGGTCGATCGTGACCCCGTCGTCCGGCGTGAGCTCCGCGCTGCGGCGGATCACTTCGAGGACGTTCTCCCGGAACTCGGCGTCCGTGGCGCTCCCCAGCAGCGGCGGCGGACCCGTGTCGACCCAGGGCACGTTGGTCGATTCGCGCGACAGGGCGAAGGGGCGGACCCCCTTCCACTGGGAGCCGACGAACACCTGGATTTCGTCCGTGCTGATGCCGTTCTGCGTCATGGCGGCGGTGATCGCGAGCGGCTGCCAGCGGTTGATGTCGGCGGGCATCAATCCCACAAAACCGATCGGCAGCGGTTGGTTCACCGGCGCGTAGCCCCCTTCCGCGACGGGCAGGTCCTTGTAGCTGCGCAGTTGGAGGGCGCCATCCTCGAGCGCGAACGCCGAGACCACGAAGGCGATTCGATTCCCAACGCCCGCAGGCGTCGTCGGGTCCAGGGTGCGGTTGTCCGGATCGTACCCCAGCTCGACGAGACGCGCGCGGAGCAGCGGCAGCGACGTTGGCGCCCCGCGCGACAACGCGTAGCGCTCGGCCAGGATCCGGTAGGCGGCGTACGAAACCGCTTCGCGTCGCGCCGCCGCCACGTCGGCCCAGGTGTGCTTGGCATGGTAGAGACAGCCGGAAGCGGTCGCGTCGTAGGCCGCCCAGGCGTCATACATCGCGACGGAAAGATGGAACAGATTCCGCGCATGAACTGGCGGATGCGGAATATCGATGCGGATGGCGGCGAGGTTTTCTTCGATCCAGACTCTGGCAACGCTCGGCGAGGTCGCGGCGTGACCACGCCACAGGCTGGCGAGGCACAGCGGCAGACTCCCGATCAGGACCAGTCGACGCAGCAGGGCTGGGGTCTGTCTCATGGCAGGGCTTCCTCCGGGCAGGAACGTCAGCAGGAAACCGACTTCCCCGCCGGCATGCACTTCAAAAGAGGTCGGAACAGCGGCCTTGCGCGGGTGCCTATGAGATCGCAGGTTGTGCGGCGACAACACCAGCACACTTCCCGCCCTCCGGATCATGAAGACCGCCACGCTCCTCGCTCTCTCCTCCCTGGTGGCGACCAGCTTCGCGGTGTCGGCACAGGAACCCAGGTCGGCCGAAACCCCCGCCGCTCCGGCCGCGGCGGCGCCCGTGGTCCGCCTGCCCCCGTCGCCGAGTCCCGTCGCCGCGCCTGCGCCGCCTGCCACGTCGCCCGCCGAGACCACCGTCGGGGCCGCGGAGTTCTCCACGCCCACCGGCCTCCGCGTGGGAACCACGAGCGCTCGCGAACTTTCCGGTGCCGTCTCGGCCACCGACACGAATCGTTTCCGCGACACGTTGCACGGCGCGGCGGTCACGGTCACCCGGCCCGAACGCCGGGGCGTCGGCGGTTTCTTCGCCGGGTTCGCCAACCTGTTCAATCCGCTCGCGCCCATGGCGAAACCGGATCCCAGCCCGGTGCCCGCGTACACGTACGACGGGCAGTGGAACTCTGCGCCGTTGCCACGCGGATTCCGCGACGAACGCTACCACGAACCGCAGTCGGTGATCGTCGGCTTCAGCCCGGAGCCCGATCCGAAGAAGGCGAAGAAGCGCCGGCCCTAGCCGTTCCTTGAAAACTAGTCCACGCGCAGGATGTCCATGCGCTTGAAATCGTCGGCGCCGAGTTCCATGAGGCGCGCGTTCAAATAGAGTTCGAAGCGGTTGGTCACCACGGTCACGCCCATGGTGGCGCGGGCGCGATTGAGGTCGGCCAGTGAAAGGACATCGAGCGCCACCGGATCCGAGCTGAACCGCAGTTCGTTCAGCGCCATGGAATAATGGAGCAGACTGCGCTGACGCCCCTCGTATTGACCGATCAGCGCGTCGACGATGTTCACGGCCACCCGGTCGGCGATCTGGGGCTGTCCGTAGATCTCCGGCACCGCGCGCTCCAGCAGCGACGGGTTGACCTCGAATCGCAGGAAGTTGTCGGTCGCCGCGCTGGCCACGGTGTAGAGGATGCCGCTGACGCCCGCGGTGTTGTGGTTCAACAGCGGCGCGATGTTGATGAGCTTCGTGAACTCGCGGGTGAGGAGCCGCGTGAGGTATGAGTTGCGTCCGACCGAGTGGTTCGCGGCGTTGGTGAGGTAGACGCTCGAATACTTCGAAAACTCCAGATCCCCGAACACCGGCTGGCCGAGGACGGGATTCTCGTACCACACGCCGGGATCGAACCCCGCGTCGGCCGCGCCGGCCAGGCGCACGCCCAGAGACGCCGCCAGCGAGTCAAAGCCCGCCGCCCGCAGATCCTCGAGCCGGCGATCCCAGATCACGATGCGATCCCCCGCCACTCCCGCGGCCTTGAGTCCGCGCGCGACCGCCGCCACCACCGCCGGCCTCGTGCCGGTAACGGGTCCGGGCAGGGAATAGACTTTGACGCCCACCACGTCCTGGGTGGAGACCAGGGAACGCCACGCGTCGCCCGGCGTCGCCTGCCCCGTAAAGGCCATGATCCCGCGCTCGACCATCCCCGCCACCACGTCCGCCTGCGGCGCCAGGGCCACCGTCGCCGCG
>CAZYJB010000127.1:0-8456 GCA_964647675.1 uncultured Verrucomicrobiota bacterium
CACCTGCTTCAGTTCAAAGAGCCGCTCGATGACCTCTTCGATGAGATTGTTGGGGCAGCTCGCGCCCGCGGTGACACCCACCGTGAGTTCGCGCGACGGCAGCCACTCCGCGGTGGAGACCTCCTCGCGCTTGTGCTGGTCCCAATGGTGGATCAGCGCGGGCGACACCATCTTGCCGGCGTTCTTGACGAAGTAGGTGGGCAGGATGGCTTCGCCCATCTCGGCGAGGTGCGAGGTGTTGGACGAGTTGTAGCCGCCGATGACGATGAGCAGGTCGGGCGGGGTCTTGAGCATCTTTTCGAGAGCGTCCTGGCGGTCCTGGGTGGCGCCGCAGATGGTGTCGAAGAAGCGGAAATGATGCGCCAGATTGTCGGTCCCGTAACGGCGGGTCATGGCCGCGCGCAGCCGCCGCTGCACCTCCTCCGTCTCGCCGCGCAGCATGGTGGTCTGATTGGCCACCCCCACCGCCTTGAGATGCTGATCGGGATCGAATCCGGCGGAATAGGCGCCTTCGAACTTCTTGAGGAAGGCGGCCTTGTCGCCGCCCTTCTCGATGTACTCGCAGACCATGTCGGTCTCGGCGAGGTTGAAGACCACCAGGTAATGCCCGCTGCCGTTGGCTCGCGCCTGCGAGCTGGTGGCCAGCGTCTCCTCATGCCACGCCTTGCCGTGGATGATGCTGGTCACGGATTCCTTGGAATACTTGGCCACGCGCTTCCACACGCTCATCACGTCGCCGCAGGTGGTGTCGACGAAGGTGCAGCCGCGCTGCTCGAGCTTCTTGCGTGTGGCCACCTCGGTGCCGAAGGCGGGGATGATGACGATGTCCTCGGGCTCGATCTCCGCGATCTGCTCGTCGCCCGGCCGGCTGGCGATGTTGACGATGCCCATGCGGCGGATCTGATCGTTCACCTCGGGATTGTGGATGATCTCGCCGAGCAGGAAGATGCGCCGGTCGGGAAAGGCGCGGTGCGCCGCGTAGGCGAGGTCGATGGCGCGCTCGACGCCGTAGCAGAAGCCAAACTCCTTCGCCAGTTTCACAGTCAGGACACCGGGCGCGGAGATGACGTGCCCGTTGGCGCGGATACGTTCCACCAGTTCGGAGCGGTAATGGGACAGCACCTGCGCCTGCACCGCCTGCATGATGTCGGGGCGGCGGAGGTTGATCTTCTGAGGCGCCGGCGAGGGCGCGGCCATTGTCATGGGACCCAGTGTATCAGGATCCCGCGGAATGCCAACCCGCGCGAAGGCGGGCCGGACGGAAGGGCGGTGGCGCGCCGCGGAAGCCGGAATGGAGGTGGATCAGGTCGGCCCCCTTGCGGCTGCCGAGACGCGAGTCAGAGCTCGCGACCCACCGGGAAGGGAGGGTTCGTGCGAGGGCGCGATTCCCGAGGTATTCCATTCCCTGGCAACGCCGAAGGCATGCCTGGTGGCTCGTCGGCTCCGTCCGACGTGTCGGGGCAGCGCCCCGAAAATCCGAAGGGGTTCAGTGCGAACGGGCCGGTGCCGGAGGCACCGGCCCGTCGTACGACTCCGTCTCCTCCCGGCCTCAGAGCCGGGGTGCCCTCACGAGCACCCGAGGCTCTCGCCGCAATTCAAACACTTGTAGCAGGCGCCGTTGCGCACCGCGATGTGCCCGCAGTTCGGGCAACTCGGCGCATCGCCCTGGTTCTGGAACGTCGAGGTCAGCGCCGAAGCGCCGCGCCGCACCGCGGCCGAGGTCCGGGGCATCGGCTCGGGCGTCACGTCGACGACCGTCGCCGGCGCGGTGCGCGGCAGGTCAGCGATCGGGCGGTTCACTTTTTTTTTGAGCTCGTCCTCGATGTCGGGCATGTCGAGTTCGGGCTGGTTCTCCTGCTGGGGCGAGGTGGCTTCGCGGAAGCCGCGGATGAACTCGTTCGCCATCCAGCGGAAAACGTAGTCGATGATCGATGCCGCCTGCCGGATATCCGGGTTGCGCGTGAACCCGCTCGGTTCGAACCGCTGATACGCGAACTTGCGCACCAGCGATTCGAGCGGAACGCCATATTGCAGCGCCATCGAAGTGAGCGCGCCGATGGTGTCCATCAGCCCGCCGATCGTGCTGCCCTCCTTGGCCATGGTCACGAACAGCTCGCCCGGGCGCCCGTCGTCGAACAGGCCCACGGTCAGGTAGCCCTCGTGATCGGCGATGCTGAACTTGTGGGTCACCGCCTTGCGCGTCTCGGGGAGGCGGCGGCGCAGGGGGCTTGCCGGCCTCATTGCGCACGTGCGCCACCTCGGCCTCCAACTCCTTGACGCGCGCGGCCAGTTCGTCGGCCACCGACTCGGCCGACGTCGTCGCGGAGCCCTCGCCGGTCTTCCGCGTGTTGAGCGGTTGCGACCGCTTCGAGCCATCGCGGTAGATGGCCACGCACTTGAGCCCCATCTTCCACGCCTGCAGGTAGGCGTCGCGGATGTCGGCGATGGTGGCGTCGCCCGGCAGATTGACCGTCTTCGAAATGGCGCCCGAGATGAACGGCTGAGTGGCTCCCATCATGCTCAGGTGCGCGCGGTAGTGGATGCTGCGCTTCCCGCGGTACGCCTTGAACGCGCAGTCGAAGACCGGCAGGTGTTCCGCCTTCAGCGGCGTGGCCACCACCGTGCCGTCGTCGAGCGTGGCGTCCTCAATGGTGTCGTGCCGCTCCACGTGCGCCACGATCTGCTCGATCTCACCGGCTCCGTAGCCCAACCGGCGCAGCGCCTCCGGCACGGTGCGGTTCACGATCTTCAGCGTGCCGCCACCGGCCAGCACCTTGTACTTGATAAGCGCAATGTCGGGCTCGACCCCGGTGGTGTCGCAGTCCATCAGGAAAGCGATGGTACCGGTCGGCGCCAGCACGGTGACCTGCGCGTTGCGGTAGCCCACCTCCTCGCCCCGGTGCAGCGCGCGGTCCCAGCAGCGGCGCGCCTCGTCCTTGAGATAATTGAAATCGGCGCTCGGGTGGATGTCCTCGACCGCGGTGCGATGCCGCCGGATGACGCCCAGCATCGACTCGACGTTGTCGCGCGCGACGGTCTTGACGACGCCATGGCAGCGCGCGTCGCGGTACCCCGGGAACGGCCCCATGATCGAGGACAACTCGGCGCTCTGCTCGTAGGCGTGCCCGGTCATGATCGACGTGATGGCCCCGGCCAGCGCGCGGCCTTCGTCGGAATCGTACGGCAGGCCGTAGGACATGATCAGCGACCCCAGGTTGGCATAGCCGAGGCCAAGGGTGCGGAAGAGGTGCGAGTTCTCCGCGATGGGTGCAGTGGGATAGCTGGCGTTGTCGACCACGATCTCCTGGGCCGTGATGAAGATGCGCACCGCCGCCTTGAACCGCTCGACGTCGAACACGCCATCCTCACGCTTGAACTTCATCAGGTTCAGCGAGGCGAGATTGCAGGCCGTGTTGTTGAGGAAGACATACTCGCTGCACGGGTTGGTCGAGTGGATCGGCTCGGTGCCCTTGCAGGTGTGCCATTTCTGGATCGCGCCGTCGTACTGCAGGCCGGGATCGCCACACACCCACGTGCCCTCGGCGATGAGGTCCAGCAATTGCGAGGCGTCCTTCTTCTCCAGCGGCTTGCCGGTCGTGACGGAGCGCGTCCACCACTCCTTGCCATCGACCGCCGCCTGCATGAACTCGTCCGACACGCGCACGGACAGGTTCTCGTTCTGGTACATGACCGAGCCGTACGCCTCGCCGTTGAACGACCCGTCGTAGCCCTGTTCAATCAGCGCCCACGCCTTCTTCTCCTCCTTCATCTTGGCGCCGATGAAGTCCTCGATGTCGGCATGCCAGTCGCGCAGCGTGTTCATCTTCGCCGCCCGACGCGTCTTGCCGCCCGACTTCACCACGTTGGCCACCTGGTCGTAGACCTTGAGGAAGCTGAGCGGACCCGACGGGCGCCCGCCGCCCGAGAGCTTCTCGCGCGAGCTGCGGATCGGCGTGAGGTCGGTGCCCGTGCCGGACCCGAACTTGAAGAGCATGGCCTCGCTGTAGGCGAGATGCATGATGCTCTCCATGTTGTCGTCGACCGACTGGATGAAGCAGGCGGAGGACTGCGGGTATTCGTACTGCGTCGCGGCGCGCTCGGAACGCTGCGTCTTCGGGTTGAAGAACCAGTTTCCGCGATCGCTCGCCTTGCCGATCGCGTACTGGTGATGGAGCCCGACGTTGAACCAAACCGGCGAATTGAACGCGCCGTACTGGTTCACACACAGCCAGGTCAGCTCCTGGTAGAACACTTCGCCCGACTCGGGCGTGAAATAGCCATCCTTGATCCCCCAGTCCGCGATCGTGCGGGTCACGCGATGGATCAACTGCCGCACCGAGGTCTCACGCTCGGGCTTCGCCGGGTCCCCGTAGAAATACTTCGAACACACCACCTTGGCGGCCAACTGCGACCACGATTTCGGCACCTCCACGCGGTCCTGCCGGAAGATCACCTTGCCGGAGTCGTCGGTGATCTCCGCGGTGCGCTGGTCCCACTCGAGTTGGTCGAAAGGCGACACCCCGGGCGTGCTGAACATGCGTTGAACCGAGATCGTCGGCCGACTGCCGCGACTCCGCCGTGCCGAACGCGCACGGGCGCTCGTGGAACTGGCGGTGGACGACGAGCGCGCGGCACGGCGGGACCGGGCGGAAGCGGAGGACGTGGACGACATGGGCGTGGTGGCGTCGATCATGGCTGGAGGCAGGGCTGGAATTGCGGGCGGCACGTGCGGCGAGAGCGCCTTGGGATTTCCGGCGATTCGGCTACGGCAACGGGTGCGACAACGACTGCAAATGGGCAAAGCGCCCGATCAAAGGCTCCCGGATGAGTCATCCTTGGTTTCATCATCCTGATCGCCCTCGATTGTTTCCCCTCGGAATTCACCGTGTCATCGACCCGGATGACGACGATAAAACCCCGCGGGTTGGGGAGCGGCGGCGATCATTGCACAACAGGTTGTAGGGGCAAGACGTTTTTGCAACGATTCGAAGGACCCGCAGGGATCCCGCGATGGAGGGCTGTTCTACGCCCTTTCACCCGCCCGACAAGCCGCGGTTGTTCACCCCCTGTGAAGAGCCCGACACCGATCTTGCTGGCCATTTCCGGGCGCCAGCCATCACGACTCCAGACGCGCGGCGGTCCCGCGCCCTCCACCGCCCTGTCGGGCAAGGATTTGTACCGGCGCCCGCCACCCGGTAGTGTCGCCCCCGATTATGAGCGCCGTCGACGGAGCCCGCGTCCTGGCCATCGATGACACAGCGGAAAGCCTGCAGGTCGTCGCCACGATTGTGCGGAATGCGGGATATGCCGTGAACGTCGCGCGCTCGGGACAGCAGGGTCTGGAAGTGGCGGTGCGCACTCAACCGGACTTGGTGCTGCTGGACATCGTGATGCCGGGGATGGACGGCATCGAGACCTGCCGGCGTTTCAAGCAGGACGCCGCGCTCCGCGACATCCCCATCATCTTCCTCACCGGCAACCGCGAGACCGACGACATTGTGGCGGGGTTCGAGGCCGGGGCGGTCGATTACGTGACCAAGCCGTTCCATGCGCCCGAACTGCTGTCGCGCGTGCACACCCATGTTCAGTTGCGGGCCGCTCGCGAACGCCTTGGCCGCCTCGCCCGCCAACTGGCGCGTTACCTCTCCCCTCAGGTCCATGCCTCCATCTTCTCCGGCGAACGCGAGATCCGGCTCGAGACGCATCGCCGGCCGCTGACGGTGTTCTTCTCCGACATTGTGGGGTTCACGGCGCGGACCGAGGCGATGGGGGACGGCGAACTCGCGACCTGGCTGAACGCCTACCTCGACCGCATGGCGCGACTCGCGCAGGCGCACGGCGGCACGCTGGACAAATTCATCGGCGACGCGGTGATGGTCTTTTTCGGCGACCCGTCCTCGGCCGGTGCCGCGGAAGACGCGAGGCGGTGCGTGCAGATGGCGCTCGACATGGTCCGTGCAGCGCGCGAGTTCCAGACCGAGATCCGCGTCGGCATCCATACCGGCGACTGCGTGGTCGGCAACTTTGGCAGCGACGAGCAGATGAACTACACCATCATCGGTGCGGTGGTGAATGCCGCAGCGCGACTCCAGGCGGCCTCCCATCCGGGACGCATCCTCCTCTCGGAGGCGACCCGGGATCTGCTGGGCGACGCCTTTCCGTTCGAACCGCGCGGCGACGTCCTGCTGCGCGGCATCGCGGCTCCCCTCCGCACCCACTGGGTCGTGGAAGGTCCCCCGCGCGCCGGTCAACCCCCATGAAACCACGCACTTCCCTCGCTCGCCGCGCCCTCCTGCTCCTCGGCATTCAGGCGCTCCTGCTCCTGGTGGTCATCGGCTCCGCCTTCGTCCAATTGCGACGCGTCGAGGAAGCCCAGACCCTGCGCCTCGCCGAGGACAGCCGCACGCTGCTCACTTGTCCGCGGCTCACCGCCGTCCTGCACGACGCCTCGCGCCTCGCCAACCTGCGCCTGCTGCCCATCCCACCTGACGAAGCCGCCCGCGTCGACGTGGACTTCGGCGCCCTGCCCGCCCGTTTCGCCACCGAACTCGCCGCGCTGCGGGCGGCGGTCCCCGAATACAGCCGCAGCCTCTCCGAGTTGGACGCGGCCTTCCGCGTTCTCCTGCGCATCGCCGAGGATTCCCGCAACGCGGCCCGCCAGCGCCAGTTCCCGCGTGCGCATCAGCTCCTGCGCGAACAGTTCCAGCCGCGCTGGCAGCAACTCGCGAACTACCTCGCCACGCTCGCCGACCGCACCCGCCTCGACCTGCAGCGTCGTGCGGCCGAGACCGGTGCGCTCACGCGCCCCATCATCCGCCGCACCATGGTCGGCGCGCTGCTCATCCTCGCCGCGAGCCTGCTCGCCGCCTACGTCTGGGTCTGGCGCACGATCGCCGAACCGCTGCGCACGCTCGGCCGCGCCTCGGACCGCCTGGCCGCCGGCGACACCGCGGCGTCCATCCCGCACGCCGACCGCACCGATGAACTGGGCGCGCTCGCCTCGTCCCTCGGCACCCTCGCCCAACGGCTCACGCAACGCGCGGCACCTGCACCTGCACCTGCGCCTGCGCCGCACGCCAGAATACTCCCGTCCCCCCCCGCGACGGCGGCTCCGCCCGCCGAGGAATGTGAGTGCTGCGACCTTGGGGCTTGCGCGGAGCCCGAACTGCGCAGCCTGGTGGAGGCCGCGCCGGACGCCATGATTCTGGTCGATGCCTCGCAGGAGATCGCTTTCGTCAACCGGCAGGCCGAGCGCCTCTTCGGCTACGACCGCAGCGAACTCATGGGTCAACCATCGAGCCTCCTCGTGCCCGCGCGCCTGCACGCCGAGCACGTCACCAACCTCGCGCGCCTCGGCGCCCTCGCCAAAAAGCTGCCCGGCGCCGTCGTGGAGGGCGTCGGTCTCCGGCGCGACGGCTCGGAGTTTCCCATCGAACTCGCCGTCGCACCCATCGAATCGTCGCACGAAGACGGACTGCTCTGCGCGTCCATCCGCGACATCTCCGACCACCGCCGCATCGAGGCCGAACTGGCCGACAAGGTCGCCTTCCAGCGTGCGCTCATCGACACCATCCCGTACCCGGTCTTCATCAAGGACGCCGAAGCGCGCTTTCTCGGCTGCAACTCTGCCTACGAACGCACCTTCCGCACCACCTCCGACGACATTCGCGGACGCACCGTGCTGGAGGTCGACTATCTCCCGGCGGACGACCGCACGCGGTTTCATGCGGAGGACCTCGAGACGCTGCGCACGCGCGAACGCCGGAGCACGGAGTTGTCGATGCCTTATGCCGACGGCCAGTCGCATGTCTCGCTTTACACCGTGGATGCCCTGCTCCTCGACGACGGCCGGTGCGGTGGCCTCATCGGCATCCTGGTCGACATCACGGACCGCAAGGAAATGGAAGAGGAGCTGCGCCGCCAGCAGCGGTTGCTGCAAAACCTGATCGACAATGCGGAGGCCTACGTCTTCGTGAAGGACCTCGAAGGCCGCTACCTCCTCGTCAACCAGCGTTACGTCCAACTCCTCAACCGCCCCGCGTCCGAGATCCTCGGGCGGACCATGTACGACCTGTTTCCGAAGGAGGCCGCCACGGCCTTTCAGCGCGATGAGACCAGCATCCGCGACTCGGGACGGGCCGCGGTCAACGAGGTCATCGTCGATTTCAACGGCCAGCCCCACACGTTCCTCGTCCACAAATTCCCGTTGTTCGACTCGGACGGACGCATGTTCGGACTGGGCGGCATCTCCACCGACATCTCGCCCATGAAGGAGAGCCAGCGGGAACTGGCGCGCGCGCGCGACGATGCGGAGGCGGCCAACCGCGCGAAGAGCGCCTTCGTGGCCACCATGAGCCACGAGATCCGCACGCCGATGAACGCCATCATCAACCTCACGGCGCTCGCGCTCGATTCCCAGCTCACGCCGCGACAACGCCAGTACGTCTCGGTGGCGC
>CAZYJB010000128.1:0-8446 GCA_964647675.1 uncultured Verrucomicrobiota bacterium
ATCGTGGGTCCTTGCACGGCGGCGGAATCCAGCAAGATCTCTGAGCCGTTCGTGACCGGGCTTCGTCGACGGCTCGAGGAGGCGGGGGAAGCCAATCGTGTGGTGTGGGCCGGACTCATCCGAGAGGAGGAGACTCTCGAAGAGATGTACCATGTGTCCGACATCCTCTTCTTCCCCAGCCTCGCGGAGGGGCTCTCGAACGTGGTCTTGGAGGCACTGTACGCGGGGCTTCCGGTCGTGGCCTCCAAGTTGGAAGGCAGCACGACACTGCAGGTCTCGGAAGGCGTCAATGGCCACCTCGTGGCTCCCGGCGATGCCGCGGGCTTCACCGAGCGCCTCGCGCACCTCGCAGGGGACCCCTTACTCCTTGCGACCATGGGCAATACGGCCCATGCCGACGCCAGAGCCCGGTTTGGTTTCGATGCCTACTGCGTGAAGCTTTCGAGACTTTATCGCGAGCTAGCCCGCCGACCGGACACTTTGGGCCACGCTGGAGCTGCTCCGTGAATCCCTGGCCCATGCCGCTTTCTGCGCAATCGCCTCCATCCCGCGTCCAACGGATGCGGGATGGACTGGCCCGGGGTCATGCGAATCCAGGGCTGTCATTCCACACCGGAGCCTTCTGGGTGCTCCAGGCATTCACCTTCGCGATCCCGTTCGAGACCGCGTTCCTTTCGCTCTGGAATGGTGCCGCCAGCGCGACACGGTTCCTCGGCATGCTCCTGGTCGCAGTCTGGGTGATTTCCCTGCTGACCGGAGCATCCCGACTGCCCAGGCAGCGTCCGCTTCTGTGGGCCCTGGCGTTCATGGCGTGGTGCGCACTTTCGGGCATCTGGGCAATCCAGCGCGACAATCTGTTCCAGGACCTGATCACCGCCGGGCAACTCCTGATCCTGGCGGCGGCGACCGTTAGCGTGACGGACTCGCCACACCGCATGCGCCGGCTGTTGGCAACCATCTTTGTCAGCTCCGCCCTCGTCGCGATCATGGGCCTCCTGGGGATCGGCGCCTCCACGGGGAAATCCGGGCAGCTCGCGCTGACCGGCCAGGGGATCAAGGAGTACGGCTTCTACGTTGGACTGGCCTTCCTCATGGCCGTAACCGTGGCGGTCCTTTACCGGGGCCGATATCGCTGGGCGGCGTTTTGTGCCGCGGCTGTCTGCGGTCTCACACTTCTCGCCACGGCCGAGCGCGGCGTCCTGGTGGCATTGTTCCTGGCATGGCTCGCCACGGCGGCCCTGACGCGGCATCGGGGACCCGCGATCGCTTTCGCCCTCGCCTTTGTCGTTCTCGGCGCCGTAGCGCTGAATGTCCTCACGGTTGTTGGCTGGCTGCCCGAACGGGTCAAGGAGCGCATGAGTGTCAGCGACCTCGTCGAGTCCGGGGGGACGGGACGTGACGACAT
Source organism: uncultured Verrucomicrobiota bacterium (assembly GCA_964647675.1). Classification (GTDB taxonomy): domain Bacteria; phylum Verrucomicrobiota; class Verrucomicrobiia; order Limisphaerales; family CAIMTB01; genus CAIMTB01. Next base: position 1,406 of record CAZYJB010000128.1, read on the forward strand.
CTGGAAGGTCGGCCTCGCCATGTTCGCTGATCACCCGGTGCTAGGCACCGGTCTCAAGAACTTCCGCGCCGCCGCCTGGCAGTACTCGCGCCAGGTGCATACGCGCACCTCGGTCTCCCAGGGCCGCGATCCGCACGCCGACTGGCTCGAAGTGCTTGCCGGGCTTGGCCTCGTGGGTTTCGCGTTGTTCGCCCTGTTCCTTGGTTCCGCCATGCGCGACCACATCCGCGTGATCCGGGGCATGGAGCGCCTGCCGCAACTCTCCCGCGTATTGGCGGTCATGGTGTGGGCGATCCTGCTCTACGTCTTCTGCTGCGGTCTCACGTCAACCTTCATGTGGAGGAAGATCTACTGGCTCGCGTTCGCACTCTCGGTTGCGGTCCCCGTCGTCGTCGGATCGCCGCGGACCCACCCCCTGCCGGCACCTTCCAGATCTCGCGCCCTGCGCAGGCCGGGCTGGCGCCGGCATCCCACGCGATCGGGAAGCCCGCGAGCGGACTCGCGCCCATCCGGCAGCCCAACGCCTCAACCGTGAGTGCTGCCCCGCCCATCGACACGGTCACGCGCTGCGCCGCCGGCCCCGTCGCCGTGCCTACGCACTCCGCCAGGCCGGAGATCCTCTTCGTCTCGACCGGATATCCACATGCCGCGGCGCCTCATGCGTGCATCTTCACTCACCGAAGCATTCGTGCGCTCGAGGGGGCAGTGCGTCCGTGTGTCGTACATCTCAGGGCGTGGCGCCCCGGCCGGCCGTGGGTCGAGGAGACAATCTGGGACGGCGTGCGCGTCCTGCGCGTCAGCGTCCCGCAACTCCCCGGCCTCCGATGCGCGATCCTCAACGGCCGACTGCTCTCCCGTGGGGCTTCCATGCTGCTGCCACGGCGTCCTGAATTCCTGCAAGCCACCCAGATCCATGCCGCGGACCTGTTCCCGGCCGGGCCGGTCGCAGCCCGCCTCGCGCGCCGCCGCCGCCTGCCGTGTTCCGCGCATGTGATCGGATCCGACATCAATCTTTTCCTGGCCAAGGCCTCCCCGCACCTGCTGCCGGATTGGTATCGTGGCCTGGTAGGGGCCGCGTGCAACTCGGAAGCCCTACGGCGCACCCTGCACTCACGACTCCCTCAGCTCGCCGTGGCGCGCGTCATTCGACGCGGTGTCGACCTTGAGCAATTCCATCCCGAGGGACCAACCCTCGGACCACATTTGGGACAGCCGCCGACCCGGTTTCTATACCTCGGTGGATTCCACGCTACCCGACCCGGACATCCTCTCGCCCATATCAAGGGCGGACACACCCTGATCGAGGCGTGGAAGCGGGTGGCCCACGATATCGCGCCGAGCAGCCTCGTCCTGGCCGGTCCCGGAATCGATGGGCGAACGCTGCCCTCGCTCGTGAAACTGACGGCCGGATGTCCGCGCGTCCACTGGATGCCCCGTGTGCTCCCCGAGGACGTGCCGGCCCTGATGCGCGCCGCCGATGTGGTGGTGATTCCGAGTCATTCGGAGGGCCTGCCGAATGTGGCGAACGAGGCCCTCGCGTGCGGCCGTGCCGCGCTGGTCACGGACGCCGGCGGTCTTCCCGAGGCGGTCACCGACGGCCTCTCCGGCAGGGTGGTGCCCAAGGCGGATCCGGAGGCGCTGGCCGCAGGACTGCGCTGGTTCTCGGAACAGCCCTCAGCCCGAGAGCAAATGGGTAGGACGGGACGCGCCTTCGCCGAACAGGCCTTGAGCTGGAGCCGCCATGGCCGCGAGTTGGCGGCGCTCCTTTCCGACGTTGCCGGACTGCATCGGCAGGCAGCATGAGTCCCACCCTGGTTCGATCCAGCCTGGTTGGCCGCGCCCTGCGCGCCCTGCGCGAGCGGCCGGGCCAGGTCCCGCGTTACGCGCTCCAGGCGCTGCAATGCACCTGGAGCGTCGCCGTCCTGCGCACCTTCTCGTCCAGCCGCGTCCAGGTGGGCCCCAACCCCCGCATTCTGACGAGCGGCGCGTTCTTCGCCGAGCCTCCGATGGCGTCCATCTCGGTCGGTGCAAATCTCATCCTCCACCGAAATGCCGAAATCATGGCGATGGGAGGCGGACGGATCGTGATCGGTTCCTCCTGCATCATCGGAAGCAACCTGCGCGTCTATTGCCGGCAGGCCATCACCCTCGGGGACTTCTGCCTGGTCTCTTGGGACGTCCTGATCTGTGACTACGACGGGCACCCGGCCGATCCGGATCTGCGCGAAAGCGAAATCTGCTTCATGCAAAGCAGCTTCTTTCCCAATTTCTCGAAACCGTTCCCGACCACCCCGCTGGCACTACCTCCCCAGGACTACAACGCGCGTCCAATTACCATCGGGCGCCGCGTCTGGATCGGCGCCCGGGCCACGATCCTCAAAGGGGTCGAAATCGGCGACGGCGCCATCATCGCGGCGGGAGCGGTGGTCACCCGAAGCGTTCCCCCTCTCACGATCGCCGCGGGCAACCCCGCGCGAATCGTCGGGTCGGTCTCGCCGCTTCGTGACGCCCAGGAGCCGTCACCGGAATGAAGCGTGAACCGTTAATCCCCGCGGAAGCCCGCCCGCCCGCCTGCGCCGACCTGAGGCATGGATCGACGGGCGCACCTCCCCCGTCCGAGGCAACCCTGCCCAAAGTCAGTGTCGTGATGCCCGCCCGGAATGAAGCCCGCTATATCGAGCGTGCCGTGACCTCGGTGCTCACCCAGAGTTACCCGCCCGACCGGCTCGAGGTGCTTGTGGCGGACGGCCAGTCGACCGATGCCACTCCGCAGATCCTCGCGAACATTGCCCGGCGCGACGCGCGCCTGAAGGTGATCGACAACCCGGATCGCTCCATCCCGCACGGACTCAACCGCGCCATCCGCGCGGCGTCCGGATCCGTCATCGTGCGTGTCGACTGCCACGCCGAGATTCGCTCCGACTATGTGCGCCTCTGCGTGGAGCAATTGCAGCGTCATCCGGTCGAGTGCGTGGGCGGCGCCATCGACTCCGTAGGCGAATCGACGGTGTCCAGCGCCATTGCCCTCGCCATGAGTTCCCCGTTCGGCGTCGGTAACAGCCAGTTTCGCACCGAAACCTCCAGCGAGACGCCCATCCCTTCGGAGACCGTCCCCTTCGGCGCGTTCAGGAAGCACGTCTTCGACCAAATCGGCTTCTTCCGTGAAGACCTCGCGTGCCACGAGGACTACGAATTCAACCACCGTCTTCGGCGCTCGGGCGGCACGATCCTGCTTCTGCCGTGGATTCGCTCCCGATACTACGTCCGGGCGTCCCTCTTGCGGCTCGTCCGCCAGTATCTGCGTTACGGATACTGGAAAGGGCGATTCATGCGCCTGCACCCGGAATCGACGCGCATGCGCCACGCCATTCCGGGCGTGCTGGTCGCCAGCCTCCTCGGCTCCGCGGTATGGGCGGCATTCACGCCGGCCTATGCGTGGCTGGCCGTCCCCGTGCCGGCGTCCTACGGCCTGTTTGTGGCGATTGCCAGTATTACGCTGGCCCGGTCTGAATCATGGCGCCTGCTTCCCTGGCTGCCCTTGGCGTTCCTCGCGCTCCATCTTGGCTATGGGTTCGGCACGCTCGCCGGTTTGATCCAAGGAGGCCTCGCGCGCACGCCAATCCGGCTTCTGCACCGGCCGCCCGAATAGCACCACCGCCCCGAAGGCCCCCGTCCCTGAATCCCCCATGCTCGCCGCCACCTCGCCCAGCCCTCCTGCATGCAACCCCGCCATCCGCGGCGCGCGGGTCTGCATGCTCCTGTCGAACCCCTACCACCCGGACGACCGCGTGCGCCAGGAGGCGATTGCGCTGAGTCAGGCCGGCTACCAGGTCACCCTGCTGGCGTGGGATCGCGATTGCGCTCTGCCAGAATTCGAGGATGCCGACGGATTCAACGTCCGCCGCGCACGCATCGGCGCAGGCTATAACCAGAACGCCAAGCAGATCGCCAACATCGGCCGCCTCTGGGGCTGGTTCCACCGGCAGCTTAAGTCGCTCCGCCCGGACGTGGTTCACTGTCACGACCTAGACACCCTTCCCGCAGGCGTCCGATTCCGCGCCTCCACGCGCGCGTGCCAGGTGGTCTTCGACGCGCACGAGTGTTACCGCATCATGAAGCAATCGGAAAGCGGCCTCGCGCTGCGGACTGCCATCCTGCTTTGCGAGCGGTTCCTGGTGCCACGTGCCCAGCTCATCATCTCGCCCTGCCAGGCGACGGGCGACTACTACAGGAACATAAGCGGCCGCAACCTGGTCGTCGTCGGTAACTGGAAGACGGCTGCTGACTTCGACCCGCCCCAGGACAGTCTGCGCGAACTGGCGGAGAAGCTGGGGATCGGGAGCCGGCTAGTCGTGGTGTATATCGGAAGCCTCGCTTCCGACCGCCTCGTGATGCCCCTGGTGGAAGCCGTGAAACAGAAACCCGATGTATTCCTGATACTCGGAGGTCGTGGCGGGCAGGAGGAGGCCCTCCGAAAGCTCTCCGGCGGGGCTGCCAACATTCATTTTCCCGGATTCATCCACCCACGGGAAGTGCCGACCTACACCGCCCTTTCTCACCTCGTCTTCTACGGCTTCGATCGAAGGAATCCCTTCGCGCCCTATAACGCGCCCAACAAACTTTACGAAGCCATCGCCGCGGGCCGCGGCATCTTGGCGTCCGACATCGGGGGCGAGTTGTCAGCAGTGATTCGCGAAACCGGCTGCGGCGTGCTGCTCCCGGAGACGGACACTCCCTCCATCCTGAAGGCGCTCGATGAACTTGCCGACAGCACCGCCCGCGAGGCCCTCCAGGAACGTGCACGCTTGGCGTACCGAAACGGGTATAACTGGGGCACCTCGCGCAGCCGCCTGCTGGCGGCCTACGAGGACCTCCTCGCGTCGCGGGCAACCGGCCGTTGAGAGTTCGGTCGAGCCCGACGGCGGGGGAAGTACCCCGGTCTCAGGGCGCTCACAAACCGAGCCGGACCTCATTGTTGCGCTCGTTGATTTCGCTGACGGTTCCCGCACGATCGACCAGCACCTGAAGTCCGTCGGTCGAACCGGAAACCGGTATGGAGAAGGCGCGGCGACGCGGAACGAAGTCGGTCGGCGCGTCGATTGCACCGAGGTTCGTCTCGCCAACGACGGCGCCTCCAGGCCCTAACAGCGAGACCACCACTCCGGATGCAGCGGACGCCCCGATGTTGTGGACCCAACCGGTAACCAACGTCGGACCGGTGAAGAGCCTGACCTCGGAGAGTGCCAGGTCAGGGCGTCCACGCAGGGTTTCCAGTGCCTGCAGCTGCCGAAGTTCGACGAGGGTTGCCTGTCCCGGAGGCAGAGAAATGGGGACCGAGTCGCCGCGGCGCACCACATGCTCCGACACGGCACCGGCGCCATCCGCGACGAAATCCCCATTCAGATCCGGACGAACGCTCAGTTCATAGCGTCCGTGGTCGAGTTCCCAGACCCGCATCTGACCGTTCAACCCGGCCTGGCTGTGGTTGAAAAGCGCCACTTTAACCGCGTTCGAAGGTTGCTGCAGGACCAGCGCCGAGAAGTTTGTGCCGAAGCCGGACCAACTCACCGCCTTGGCGTGATTGAACTTGTTGCGATGGTTGAACCCGCCCAGGTACGACCGCGAAGCGACCTCGAGAATCCACGGCGAGATACGGTCGGTGAACTGCTCCGCGGTCGTGTACATGTCCGGCCACCGCGCGGCGTCCAGCAACGTGTTCACGGCAGCGTCCGACGGGCGCTGCACGCCGACCGCCAGGTTCTTCAAGACCCCGGGATCGCGATTCAATCGGACGGCAACGTTCCCATTGAACTGGGCGATCCACTGCATCACGTCGGACGACTCGCCCGCCAGCAGGCCGGCGCTCTCCAGTTCGTCGGCGAACCAGATGGCGGGATAACTCCGGACCTTCGCCCGATAAGTGTCGATAAACGACTGGATGTAACGGCGGTCTCCCGTAAGCCTCGCCAGCGCGGTCATGACGACCGCCTGGCTGGCGTAGCCCCCGTTGAGGGGCCGCGTCGTGCTGGCCACCACCGCGCCCAGGTTCACGTCGATGTCGGTCGCAAAAGGACTCACCGAAAGATAGGGAAGCCACGTGGCCGCCCACTCGCTCACCCGCGCCAGCGACGACCCTCCCCCATGGTACCATCCGAGGTGCAACGCGGGATGCCAGAGCAACGGTGTCGCATCGCCATCGATGCCCATCGGACTGGTGAGACCAAGGTCGGGCCAACCGACGTTCATCTTCGTCCGGAAATGCCGGCGTCCCAAGGAAGTCAGCACGGTCATTCGCTCGAGGCTTCTCGCCGAGTCCATCACCCGCTCCAGCGCCTGCGGATCGCCGTAGCTCCATTGGCTGATCAGCGCGAGATGATTAATTCCCTCCTCGTAAGCGTGCAGCGCATCCAGAGACAGGCGGTTCACGCCGTTGGTCAGTGTCGTGCTCAGTGCCAGATCGCCCAAGGCCCGCGCGCTGGATTGAAGCTTCGTTGAGAATTCGCTGTCCTCCTCGAAGTACGGAAGATCTGCCAGCTCCTGGTAAAAGTCGGTATCGTCTCCGATGCCGCCTCCAAACTCTCCAGAGGACGTCATGCGATTGACCAGCCACCAGTTTGCGATGCGGCGGGCCTCGAGCCACGCCAGGCGTGTGTACCACGCCCATTCCGGAACTCCCGCCGGCGGCGCCGGCACGGTCACCGTTTTGAGTGACGTCAGGTTACGCAGGTAGATCCACTCTGCGTACTGCTCTACCAACGGGTCCGTCGCGTCGAGTGCGCGGCACTGCTCCAGCGTGAGAAACGTCTCGGAAGTGCGCCGCGCCGTCGAAACACTAAGCGTCTGAAGGTACTGCACGAAGGACTGCGGCCCCGAATATCCCAGCATGGCCCAGGGACGAAGTTCGGATAGGAGTGCCACGAAGTTCTTCAGCAGAAACTTCCGGTGCGCGAGCGCCTCGCCGAGCGCCTCCTCCGGAGACGTGTACTCGAGCTGAATCTGAGGCGCCCCGCCATCCGGCGCCGCCACACGAACGGCACCATC
>CAZYJB010000129.1:0-8431 GCA_964647675.1 uncultured Verrucomicrobiota bacterium
GGGCGATCGGATGGAGGGCGACCCTGGTTCGGCGTGGTTCGTCGGTTTGGCCCGTAGCCCGGACGGATTCATCGGGTCGCTCAAGATGCGCGAAGCGGTCGGCTTAGCGCCGGGGAGTCCGGTGGGGCACCGTCGGGCCTGACCGGGCCATTGGGGGTCGTTGCCGGTGGAAGTGGGATTCCAACTCATTCAAAGAAAACCAGTTGACAGTGAAAGTCGGGGCGATTAACGCTCTCGTGAACTGGCGGCTGTCAGAACCTTGCGATACACGAAACGGATCATGAAACATCTCGCACTCTTCGCGGCCTTGGCGGCGCTTACACTTGGCGCCTCAGTTGCGAGCGCCAAGGAACCCAAGATCAACACGGAAGCCGTTAAAGCGCTTGCCGGCGTCCCAGCAGCCGAACTGCCAGCCGTGGCGGCGAGCGTGGTGGCTGGCGCTCCTAAGGCGGCGCGTGTGGCGACGCTCGACGCGGTGATGCGGCGGGTGGCCAAGGCCAACCCGGCGGCGTTGCGTCATATCGCCGCGGCGGTGGCCAAGGCCGACGGGTCGCTGGCGGCCAGCGCGGCTGCTCTCGCGGCCAAGGCCAATCCCGAGGCGGTCGGAGCGATCGCGTCTTCCGCTTGCAACGCAGCGCCGTCCAAGGCAGCCGAGATCCTCGCTGCCTGCTCGCGCGCCGTCGTGGTCAGCCCCACGGCGCTCGCCGAGGTGGTGGCCAAGTCCAATCCCGTTTTTGTGGCCGAAGTGCTCGCGCGCAATGCGGCCGCGGTCGAGGTGACGTCCGACGCCGCCATTGTCACGGGCGGAACGGTGATTCATCCCTTCGGCGCGGCGCCTGGCACGCTGGGTTATGATCTTCAGGGCAACGACGTGATCGTGGCCCCGCCTTCATCCGGCCCGGGCACCCCCGGTCTCGATCCCGACCGCTACGGCGCAGCCGGCTCCTAGTTGAGATGAGACCGCGCGGGATAGTGCGAGCGCGTTTGCCAGGTCGCCAGGTTTGACATCGCGCGCTTCCCGTCGCCGCTCCATCACCGTTTCGGGCCCGCTTTCTCGTTGGGAGAAAGCGGGCCCTTTCCTTATCCCGGGTCTCCCCGCGTTCATCGAGCACCCACCGTCGCACAGTTTGCATTGCGCAATGTCTGGCTGGCGGAGTGTCATTCCGTCTCGGGCTGGGTGCCGAGTTGGCGCAATCTGTCGGTTCCCGCGGTGGCTGTACGCGGCCTGAATCGTTGGATGGGGGCTTTTCAGCGCGTTTGCGTCTGGCACGGCTTAGGCTACCGATGCGGGACAACGAGGAGAACAAAAAGCCATGATTACACTACCGGTCATTCTGGTGGGACTCGCGACGCTCGCGCTGGGGTTTCTGGCGAGTCTGTTCGTGAAGTCCCAGTTCCGCCGGTATAGCCAAATCCCTGGATCAAGTGGCTATACGGGTGCCGAGGTCGCCACCGAAATCCTGCGGCGCAATGGGATTCAGGACGTGAGCATCCACGAACATCAGGGCTTTCTGGGGGATCACTACGATCCGATGCACAAGCGCCTGGTGCTCTCGCCCGATGTCTACCACGGATCTTCCCTGGCGGCACTGGGGGTCGCGGCGCATGAGGTGGGGCACGCCATCCAGCACAAGAACGCGTATCTGCCGTTGCAGGCGCGCATGCTGGCGGTGGGAGCCACCACCTTCGCCAACCAACTGATCACGATCCTGCCCCTGCTGGGCATGATGATGGGGCTTGCGCCCCGATATGCCTTCGCAGCCATGGCTGCCGGATGGGCAGTGATCATGCTCTTCAATCTGATCACACTCCCCGTGGAGTATGATGCGTCGCGTCGTGCCAAGGAGATGCTGGCCCGGCTCGGGTTCGTGAGGACACAGGAGGAGGCGGCGGGCGTCGCATCCGTGCTGAACGCAGCGGCCCTGACCTACGTGGCGGCTTTCGTGACGTCCCTTGCCTACTTTCTCGTCTACCTGCTGCCCTTGCTGGGCGGCCGATCGTCCCGCGACTGAACGGTCCCGCGGGGAACAGCAATGAAGTGGTCGATTCGCATCGGACGGTGGGCAGGCGTCGACGTGAAGCTCCATGTCACGTTCCTGCTCCTGCTGGCGCTTGTGGGGGCGCTGCACTGGGCGGATGGGGGATCAGTGCGCGCGGCCCTGCTCGGCGTCGTGTTCCTCTGCCTCATCTTCGGGTGCGTCCTGCTCCATGAATACGGACATGCGCTGGCAGCGCGGCGCTTCGGGATCCGCACGCGCGACATCACGCTCTTGCCGATCGGCGGCGTGGCGCGACTGGAACGCATGCCGGATCGGCCGATGCAGGAACTCTGGGTGGCGCTGGCGGGGCCCGCCGTCAATGTGGCGATCGCGGTTGGCTTGGCGGTGTGGCTGTTGGTGACGCGCGGCGTGCTGGGGATCTGGGACTCGGAGGCGTTCAGCGATTCGATGGCCGTGCGGGTGCTGGCGGTGAACGTGATGCTCGTCCTGTTCAACCTGATCCCGGCATTTCCGATGGACGGCGGCCGCGTGCTGCGCGCGCTGCTGTCACTGCGACTCGACCGCGTGAAGGCGACGCGCATCGCGGCCATGGTGGGGCAGGGATTCGCGCTGGTGTTTGGGCTGTTCGGGGTGCTGTCGATGTTCGGCGGACCCGGGACACCGCTCCTGATGGTTGTCGCGCTGTTCGTCTGGATGGGAGCGGGCCAGGAGGCCAACGCCGTGGCGTTCCGATCCCAGTTGAGCGGCGCGCGCGTGCGGGATGCGATGCTCACGCAATTCCAGGTGCTTCAGCCCGGGAATCCGCTGGCGCGGGTGGTGGATCTCGTCCTCGCCGGATCCCAGCAGGACTTTCCGGTCGTCGAAGGCGAACGCGTCGTCGGTGTGGTGACGCGGCAGGGATTGCTGAACGCGCTGGCGAAGTTTGGGAACCAGTTCCCGGTGCGGGAGGTCATGGACCGCGACTTCGAGTCCCTGGAGGCTTCGGAGTCGCTGGACGGTGTGATGGCCCGCTGGCGAGGAAGGCCGGTGGGCCTCGCGCCCGTCTTTGCGCAGGGTCGCCTGGTGGGCGTGCTGACCTGGGAAAACGTCACGGAACTGGTCATGATTCGAACGGCGCTGGGTGCGTCCTCGGATGCAACGTTGTCCCTGCCGCCGGTGCTTCGAGGATACAGGAATTGATCCCGGCAGGTCGGGGGGAAGACAGGGAATCCTCTGCAAAGCAATTGCCAACCGCCTCATCCGAATGGCAAGGGATGTCCGTGTCCGAACGTCGCGACTTCCGAAATCTGGCCCTGGTCGGCTTCATGGGCTCTGGGAAGAGCACGGTCGGCCGGCTGGTGGCCCGCCTCGGAGAGCTCGAGTTTGTCGACACCGATGAGTGGATCGAGGGGCGTACGCATCGGAAGATTGCGGCCATTTTTGCGGAAGATGGGGAACCGGCCTTCCGCCAATGGGAGCGAGCGGCGGTGGCGGAGTTGGGCACGCGCGGCGGCCTGGTGATCGCCACGGGAGGAGGGCTGGTTTGCCAGCCCGGCGCCATGGAGAGCCTGAAGGAACACTCGCTGGTCATCTGCCTTTGGGCTTCCCCGGACACGATCTGGGAGCGCGTGCAGCACCAGACCCACCGTCCCCTGCTTCAGGTTCCCGATCCTCGCGCCGAGGTCGGGCGGCTGTTGTCCATCCGCGAACCCTTCTACCGGCAATCGGATGTGCTGGTGAACTCCGGCCTGCGCAGCCAGCGCGAGGTGGCGGCGCAGGTGTTGCACCATTTCGTCGCGGCCCGCCGGCGCGGCGCATTGGCGTGAAGGCAGCACTGGTCGAGCGTGCCCGCGAACTGGGCTTTGACGCGTGTGCCGTGACCGACGCGCGGGCGCCAGCGTCGGCCGACCGCCTGGATCGCTGGCTGGCCGATGGGCGGCATGGCGAAATGGGGTACCTCGCGCGGAATGCCGACAAGCGGAAGGATCTGCAGCTGGTATTGCCAGGAGCGCGCTCGATCATCGTGGTGGCGGCATCCTATGCGTGGTCCCCGCGTCCGGACGATGACCATGGGGAGCCCGGAGCCCGAGGTGTCGTGGCGCGCTATGCCACGCATGTCGACTACCATGACGTGATGGGGGAAAGACTGGGCCGCCTCGCCGGGTGGCTCGACGAGACCGCCGGCGCGACGACGCGATCGCTCTGGTACGTCGACACCGGGCCGGTGCTCGAGCGCGATCTCGCGCAGCGTGCGGGTGTCGGGTTCGCGGGCAAGCACACCAACCTCGTCTCCCGCCGGCTGGGGAACTGGTTTCTGCTCGGCGAGATCCTGACCACCATCCCACTGGAGCCCGATTCTCCCGAGCCCAATCGCTGTGGCCATTGCACGCGCTGCCTGGAGGCGTGTCCCACCGGGGCCATCGTCGCGCCCTTCGAACTCGATTCCCGGCGCTGCATTTCCTACCTCACGATCGAGTTGAAAGGCTCCATTCCCGAGGCGCTGCGGCCTGCGATCGGAGCGCGCGTATTCGGTTGTGACGATTGCCTGGCGGCCTGTCCCTGGAACCGGTTCGCACGCGAGGGCGCGATGATGGCATCCGCGCGCCGCGAGGATCTCGTTCAACCACGCCTTGTCGATTGGCTGGCCCTCGACGGCGAGGGGTTCCGAAGGCATTTCGCCGGGACGCCGATGTACCGCACGAAGCGTCGGGGTTTGTTGCGCAACGTGTGTGTTGCCCTGGGCAATGTGGCCGATGCGGAGGCGATTCCCGCGCTCGAACGTGCGGCGTGCGACGAGGAACCCCTGGTGGCGGAACACGCGCGATGGGCGATCGAGCGCATCCGCGCGCGGTCCGGTCGTCCGGCGGCCTGAATCCACTTGTTCCGTGTCCTGCCGGCGCGGCACGGTGCCACGCGTGGAACGTCCGAAACTCACGCCAGCCGATATCCGGGGCATGAAGCCGGCGGGGAAACCGGTGGCAGCCCTGACCGTGCACGACTACCCATCCGCACGACTGCTGGATGAGGCTGGCGTGCCCCTGCTGCTGGTTGGCGACAGCCTCGGCATGGTGGCGCTCGGTTTTCCCGACACCACCCACGTGACGCTCGATCACATGGAGCATCACGTGCGGGCCGCGGCGCGCGCGCGTCCGAAGGCGGTGCTGATCGCGGATCTTCCCTATCGCAGCTACGAAACGCCGGGGCAGGCCGTGGATTCCGCGCGGCGCCTGTTGTCAGCGGGGGCCGAAGGCGTGAAGACCGAGGGCGGGCGGGAAATCCTGCCTCAAATCCGCGCCATCACCGCGGCGGGCATCCCGTTCGTGGGCCATCTCGGCATGTTGCCTCAGCATGTGCTCGAGGAAGGCGGTTACCGCATCAAGGGCCGCGACGAGGTGCAGCGACGGGCGCTGGTCGACGACGCGCTCGCGCTCGAAGAGGCCGGCGCGTTTGCCATCGTGCTGGAACTGGTGACACCCCCTGTGGCGGCGGAGATCTCGCGCGCCATCGCCATCCCCACCATCGGGATCGGCTCGGGCGGGGAGTGCGATGGGCAGATCCTGGTCACGATGGATCTCATCGGGACCTTCCCCTGGTTCACCCCCAAGTTCGTGAAAAAACGCCTCGATGCCGCGACGCTCATGACCCGCGCGGTGCAGGAGTGGGTCGGCGAAGTCATGAGCTCCCAGGCGGCGAATCGGTGACGCGGCGAGGGATTCTTTGCGCGGGAGCCGTGCAAAGAGGAACGCGCCGCAGGCTGTTCCCGCGGCGCGGCTGAAATCGAGCGTTGGTCTCAGGCCACGGAAATGTCCGGATCCAGATACACGTCCTGGATGAGGTTGAGCAGCTTCACACCTTCCTTCATCGGGCGCTGGAACGCCTTCCGTCCCGAGATCAGGCCGCTGCCCCCGGCGCGCTTGTTGATGACCGCGGTTTTCACGGCTTCGGCGAAGTCATTTTCGCCCGAGGCGCCGCCACTGTTGATGAGGCCGATGCGTCCCTGATAGCAGTTCAACACCTGATACCGGCAGAGGTCGATCGGGTGATCCGTGGACAGGTCGGAGTACACGCGCTTGTCAGTCTTGCCGTAGCCGCCACCCACCGCCGTGTAGCCCCCGTTGTTCTCGGGCAGCTTCTGCTTGATGATGTCGGCCTGGATGGTCACGCCGAGGTGGTTGGCCTGCCCGGTGAGGTCGGCGGAGACGTGGTAGTCCTTGTCCTTCTTGAACGCCGGGTTTCGCAGGTAACACCACAGCACGGTGGCCAATCCCAACTCGTGGGCCACGGCGAACGCCTGGCTGACCTCGATGATCTGGCGCGCACTCTCGGGCGAGCCGAAGTAGATCGTGGCGCCGATGGCCGCGGCCCCCATGTCGGCCGCCTGCCTGATCGTGCCAAACATCACCTGATCGAACTTGTTGGGGCAGGTGAGCAGCTCGTTGTGATTGACCTTCACCAGGAACGGAATCCGGTGCGCCCACTTGCGCGACAGCAGTCCGAGCACGCCGTAGGTGGAGCACACCGCGTTGCAACCTCCCTCCACCGCCAGTTGCACGATCTTCTCCGGATCGAAGTAGACCGGGTTCTTCGCGAAGCTCGCCCCCGCCGAGTGCTCAATGCCCTGGTCGACCGGAAGGATGGAAAGATAGCCGCTCTGCCCGAGCCGGCCGTGGGCGTACATCCGCTGGAGGTTGCCGAGCACGCGATTCGAGCGGTCCGAGGCGGCGAAAATCCGATCGACGAAGTCCGGCCCGGGAAGGTGCAGGTGGGCCTTGGGGACCTTGGCCTGATGCTTGAGCAGCGAGTCGGCGTCGGATCCCAGGAGATTCACGAGTTCAGCGTTCATGGCGCTCCGACTGTGCCGCAGGAACCGGAGGGGTGACAAGTGAAACTTATCGAATATCTGTTTGTGAATTAGTTTTACTGCCTGTTTATCGGGCCTTGGGCGGGCGGGCGGTGGGGGAGACGGACGCCGACAAATGCGGATGTCGCCGAGAACTCACTTTACACCTGAAGTCCTGCCGGTAGCCTCGGCGCATCTCAACGCTGACGAACATGCTGAAGACGCTGCGATTTCTTCCGGTGCTGGTCGTTCCCGTCCTGGTGGTTGGCTGTGCCGGTCCCGAGAAGAAGCTCGGCCGTGGGCTGCGCAACATCACCGAGATCACGCGGGGCGGCGAAATCTCACGCTCGGTCGAGCAGACGACCCTGTGGGAGGGGTCGCAAGTGGGCATCACGACCGGCTTCATCCGTGGGTTCAATCGCACGGTGGCGCGCACCTTGATCGGTGCGGCTGAAGTGGCGACCTTCTATGCGCCGTGGCCGAAAGACGGCGGCTGGACCTACGACGCGTGTTACACGCCGGATGGTGAGATTTATCCCGACTACTCGGTGGCCACCTACAACGAGTCGTGGGGCGGGCTTCGCCTCCCCGAGGAGCCCGGGGTCCCGGATTCCTATTCGCACTCGTACCCGGCGATCTCGTCGCTCGACACCGACAACGAGATGGGCATCACGGGCGGCTCGATCCTGCCCATGTATCCTTTCGGCAGGTTCAAGATCAACGAGCAGTAAGTCGCGGCCGATTTCCGGGCGCCAACATCAGGTTGGCGCCCTTTTTTTATCCCCGCATTCCGCTCTCCTCCTGTTCATGCGCCGGACTTCAGGCTGCAAGGTCAATCTGATCCTCAACATCCTTGGGAAGCGGGCCGACGGATTCCACGAGCTGGAGTCGGTGATGTTTCCGGTGCCCGTCACCGAGGAACTCGAGTTCGAACCCGGCGGGCGTCCGGGCATCCGTCTCACCTGTTCGCATCCGGAACTGCCCACCGACGCGGGAAACCTCGTCCACCGTGCTGCGTCGTGCTTCTTCGACGCCACGGGCCTTCCGGCGGCGGTTCGCATCCACCTGGAAAAGCGCCTGCCCCTGGCGGCGGGTCTGGGCGGTGGCAGTGCCAATGCGGCGGTGACCTTGCAGGCGCTGAACGAACTGCATGGGTCCCCGTTGGATGGTCCGGCCTTGAGTTCGCTCGCGGCGGGTCTCGGGTCGGACGTTCCCTTCTTCCTGCAATCGGGCCCTGCATTGGCGACCGGCCGCGGCGAATCGGTGGAGGCGCTGCCCTCGTTCGGAGGCTTCGGCGGGCGCGCGATGATCCTGGTGCATCCCGGGTTCGGGGTGTCGACGCCGTGGGCCTACCGCGCGCTGGCGGAGTATCCGGAGGCGCTCCATGGCCGGCGCGGTCGCGCGCGCGAGTGGGTGGATCAGGTGCGGACTGGCGACATCGCGGGAGCGTGTGCGGCGCTTTACAACTCCCTCGAGGCGCCGGTGCTGGAAAAGCATCCCCTCCTGCGGCTGTTTCAGGAGTTCTTTCGAGCCGAGGGCGCGTTGGGGACGCTCATGTCGGGGAGCGGGTCCACGACCTTTGCCATCACCTCCGATCGCGCCTCGGCCGATC
>CAZYJB010000130.1:0-8363 GCA_964647675.1 uncultured Verrucomicrobiota bacterium
GGCTGAAATCGCAAACCTGCCTGAACTATCAGCCCTCGCCGACGCCGGCGAGATTCTGCGCTTCAAGGAGCACCTCGACACCACCGGTCGCGACACCTTCCACTACCGCGCCATCGAGAAGCAGTTGGTGCGCGCCGTGACCACGGGGCACGACGTCCAGCTCCACATCCATTCCGGCTACTTCAACGCGCGCCACGACGGCCGTGCCTGGAAGCAGGACTGGTCGGAGTACAATTTCGCCGGTCTGCCCTACGCGCGGATGGAGGAGATGGTCCGCCGCGGGCGCGACTGGCTCGAGGCAACGCTGCGTCCGGTCCGCGCCGGGTACCGCTGCCATGTGTTCCGTGCCGCCAACTGGTCGGTCAGCCCCTCGCCCAATGTCGTGCGCGCGCTGCTCGCCAACGGCCTCGACATCGATACCTCGGTGTTCAAGTTCGGACGGCGTCAGGGGCTGGTGACCTTCGACTACTCCCACGCGCCCAGCGCCGCCCTCCCCTGGCGCGCCGCCGAGTCGGACATCTGCCGGCGCGACGAGACCAGCCCGCTGGTCGAATTTCCCATCTACACGGAGAACCGCTGGATCGGCGCGTTCCTCTCGGCCAACCGTTTCTACCGCGTGCTCCAGTCCCGCCAGCACAAGGTCGCGCGCGAACCCGGCACCACCGATCGCGAACCGGCCGACACCACGCCGAAGCCCGGCCGGATCCGGAAGTGGACCTCGACCCTGCTCCATCGGCACGCCTGGAAAGCGGACTTCAACCAGTGCACCGGGCGCCAGCTCATCGGCGCGCTCCAACGCTGCGAAGCCGCCCACCGCGGCGGCGCCCGACAGATCCCGTTTGTCACCATCGGGCATTCGAAGCTCTACACCCACGCCAACGAGCGCTCGCTCGCTCCGTTCCTCGAGTTCGTCGCCCGCCACCCCGACCGGTTCGGCTTCGCGGTCTTCGCCGATCTCGCGGTGCCCGACCGCTCGCCGGCCTCCCTGACCGGGCCAGGCGTCGCTCGCGGTTAGGCCCATCCACCCTTCGTGCCCACCGTCCCGATGGAGCCCCGGTACATCGTCATCAGCCCGGTCCGCAACGAGGCCGAGTTCCTCCCGGCCACCATCGATTCGATGGCCGCTCAGACGCTGCACGCCGCGCGCTGGATCATCGTCGACGACGGTTCCTCCGATCGCACCGGCGAAATCGCCGAGGCGGCGACGGCGAAGTATCCCTGGATCGAGGTCGTGCACCGCAAGGACCGCGGCTTCCGCCAGGCCGGCGGCGGGGTCATCGACGCGTTCTACGCAGGCTTCGAGCGCATCGGTGATGCGCCCTGGGATTTCCTCGTCAAGATGGACGGGGACGTCACGTTCGACAGCGATTACTTTCCCGCCTGCCTGCGACGCTTCGCCGGCAATCCGCGTCTCGGCATCGGCGGCGGCACCGTCTGCTGCCTGCGCGACGGTCAGCTCAAGCCGGAATCCGAGGTCGACCCGCGGTTCCACGTGCGCGGCGCGACGAAGATCTACCGGCGACAGTGCTGGGACGCCATCGGCGGCCTCATCCGCGCGCCCGGCTGGGACACCCTCGACGAAGTCAAAGCCAACATGCTCGGGTGGGAAACCGGCACGTTCGGCGAGGTCCGCCTGCACCACCATCGTCCAGCCGGCGCAGCCTACGGGAGCTGGAGCAACTGGACCAAGAACGGGCTCGCCAATTACAAGGTCGGCTACCACCCGCTCTTCATGATCGTGAAGAGCCTGCGGCGCATGTTCGCACGTCCCTACCTCCTCATGGGCACCGGACTGCTCGTCGGCTTTTTCAGCGGCTACCTGCGCCGCGTGCCCCAGGTCGACGATCCCGCCGTCATCCGATACTTCCGCCGGCAGCAGATGAACCGCCTCCTGGGACGTCCGAGTCTCTGGGACCTCTGATCCGCCGGTCGTCCACCTCCCCGCATGAGTGACTTTGTCCTCGACCTCCGCACCGCGGAGGTCCGCCGCACCGCCGCCGGGCGCACGCGCCGCGCTCTTCAGCTCTGCGAGGCGTCCCGCGTCCAGTCCTGGGAACGTGCGGCATTCACCCTGACGCTCGCGCGCGTCGATCGCGAGGATCTCTGGGGCCCCTGCCAGCTCGAGGAACCCGCCGCCGGCCTCTTCGTCGCGCTGGCCGGCCGGGTCGCCTTTGATGCTCACGAATGGGAGGCCGCCGACCGCGCGCCGGGAACCGGCGGTCTGGCCTGCCGCATCATCCTCGAAAAATACCGCCGCGGCGGAGCCGACGCGCTGACCACGCTGAATGGCAACTTCGCGGTTCTCGTGCACGACGAGGCCGCGGGCACCCTCCACCTGGTGACCGACCGCTGCGGCATGACGATCGCCTACGGCAATCATCCGCTCGGCGAGGCGCGCGTCGTCGGGACTCATCCGGATGCCGTCGCGGCGGCGCTCGGGACCGAGACGGATTGGGATGCCGCGTCGCTGGCGGAGTTCCTCGTCTCGGGCCGGCTGACACATCCGTTCACCTACCATCGCGCCGTCCGCGCCTTTGAACCCGGCACCCTCACCACGTGGCCCATCGGCCCGGCGGGCGGCGGCACGCCGTCGGCCAGGAAGTTCTTCGAGTTCCGATTCCAGCTCGACCACACCCGCGACGAATGGCAACTGGGCGAGCAATTGGCCGGCGCCTTCCGCAATGCGGTTCGCCGTCGCACGCTTCCCCGGCTGGGGCGCGTGGCGGTGGGACTGAGCGGCGGACTCGATTCGCGCGCCATTCTTTCCGCGGCCCTGCCGGCCAGCCACCTCGTCGGCATCACCCTCTTCGATGAGGTCAACCCCGAGGTGGACTCCGCGAAGTCGGTGGCCGAAGCCTGCGGCATTCCGTGGATCCCGGTGCAGCGCGACTTCGAGTACTACGGCCGCACCGCTGCCGAGGGCGTGCGCATCTCGGGTGGCGTCGGCTGCTTCGCCAGCAACCATTTCCTCGGCCTCCGTCAGCGCCTTGCGGACGAGGGCGTCGACAGCCTGCTCACCGGCTGTTACTGCGACTACCTGTTCAAGGGGCTCTCGCTCAACACCACCGAGAAGAGCCTCTCGCGCAGCGAGGAAATCGTGCCGTTCCGGCGCGAGTTCTACCGCCCGGTCTACGACCTGCCGGTGCCGCAACGCGCGGAAGTCGACCGCCGCTATGCGTCGCTCTTCCCCGAGACCGAGGGATCGCTGCCTGGTCCCGAACAGTGGAGCGACATCCAGCGCCGTCGCAGCCTGCCCCTCGCCTACGAGGGCGACCTCGCCCAGCGCGTCATCCCGCAACGCGTGATTCCCTGGTACCTCCCCATCGTCGACAACGACCTGATGGACCTCTTCCAGCGCATTCCGCCGGCGGCCAAGCTCAACGCCTCCGTCTTCTCGAAGATGCTGGTCTTCCTCTGCGACAAAAAGGTCCAACTCGTGCCCGACAGCAACACCGGCGCGACGCCGAACGGATCACGCCTTTCCTACGCGTTCCACCGCTTCAGTTCCGCCCTCCAGAACCGCCTGGCGCGCCGCCGAAGTTCGATGGCCACCCGCGGTTCCTGGCCGAACTGGGAGTTTTACCTGCCCAAGTCCACGCACTTGAAGACGCTCTGGGAGGATCGGCGCCCCGATACCGCGGACGCCCTGGCCTCCGTGCTCGGCAGCAACCCCTGGGCGCGCCCCTGGCGCCAGAGCCGCGGGCGTGATGTCGAACTCTTCCTCCGCCTCCTCACCCTCAAACTCTGGTTCGACCAACGGACCTCCAGCTAGCCGGCCCGGGCGCATGGACCTCTCCATCATCATCGTCAACTGGAACACCTGCGATCTCCTCGCCAACTGCCTTGCGTCCATCGAACGCTCCTGCGGTTCGTTGAAGGTGCAAACGATCGTCGTCGACAACCACTCCGCCGACGGGTCGCGCGAAATGGTGCGGGAGCGGTTCCCCGGGATGCTGCTCATCGATTCCGGCGGGAATCTCGGCTTTGCGCGCGCCAACAACCTGGCCCTGCCCCATCTCCAGGCCCCGCTCGTCCTCTATTTGAACCCGGATACCGAGGTGAACACCGAGGCCCTTCAGAAGATGGTCTCGTTCATCGACAGTCATCCCGAGGTCGGGGCGCTCGGCCCCAAGATCCGCGACGCCTCGGGCGACGTGCAGCAGCTCGGCCTGCAGTGGTTTCCCTCCCCCGTCACGGAACTCCTGAAGTTCCTGTTCCTCTCCGACCGCTCCTCCCGGCTTTTGGCCCCCATCCTCCCCTGGCACGACCCCCATCGCAGCGGCTATCTCACCAAGCTGTTCGGCGCGTGTCTCCTGGTGCGGCGCTCCGTCCTCGACAAGGTCGGTGCGTTCGACGAGCGCTTCTTCATGTACTGCGAGGACGTCGACCTTTGCCACCGCGTCAGCGAGGGCGGGTGGAAGCTTTACTACCAGAGCGAGATCGAGATTCTGCACCTCGGCGCGAGTGCCAGTGAGAAGGCACCGGGCGCCTTCGCCGTGCTGATGGGCTGCGAGTCGTTCCACAAATTCATGCGCAAATACTACGGGATCCTGGGTTCCGGCGCCTATCGCGCGGTCGTCCTCGTGGGATCCCAGGCGCGCCTCCTCCTGCTCCTCGGCATCCGCCTCCTTTCAGCCATCCTGCCCGCCCGCAAACCCCGCGACCTGAAGGGCTCGATCCGCAAGCATCTCACCATCACCAAGTGGGCGCTGGGATTGCAGAAGGCCGTCATCCGCAACTGAATCAATCTCGCGGCCCCTCCGAGCGGCACACCCCGCTCCGCCCCGCTCCGCCTGCATGACACCCCAGGCCCTCGCCATCATCCTGCTCGCCGGTTTCGCGCTCCTGGTCGCGCCGCGCCGCTGGACCATGCCGATCCTGGTCCTCGTGTCGGTCTTCATTTCGATGCGGCAGCGGCTCGACTTCGGCGGGCTGGATTTCATGCCGCACCGGCTCCTGCTGCTGTTCGCCTGGACCCGCATCCTCTTGCGCGGGGAACACCGCGGGTTCGTACCCCACCGCATCGACAAATGGCTGCTCGCCTTCACCGTCTGGACTGCCATCGCTTATGTCATCCTGCGTGACGGCGATCCCGGCGCGATGATCAACCGCGCCGGCGACCTCTTTAACACCACGGGCCTCTACTTCTTCTTCCGCTTCAACATCCGGGAGCCCGAAGACTTTCGTCACGCCGTCAACAGCCTGCTCGCCTCGTGCGTGGTCATGGCCGGCTGCATGCTGACCGAGTACATCGTCCGCTGGAATCCGTTGTCCGTGCTCGGGTACGTCAGCGACACCGTCCAAACGCGCCTGGGACGCGTGCGTTGCCAGGCGGCGTTCGGACATCCCATTTCCGCCGGTGTCTGGGGCGCCACGCTTCTGCCTTTGTGGATCGCCTGCTGGCGCATGGACGACCGCCTGAAGAAGTACACGATCCTCGGCATCGCCACGGCCATCGTCATCACCGGCGCCTCCGGTTCGAGTTCCCCGGTCGGCGCCTTCCTGGCCGGCATTCTCGGGCTCTTTTTCTGGAAGGTGCGCCGCCAGCTCGGCCTCATCCGCTGGGTGGTCGTCCTCACGCTCACCGCGCTCCACTTCGTGATGAAGGCGCCGGTCTGGGCTCTCATCGCGCGCATCGACATCACCGCCGGCAACTCCGGCTACCACCGCTTCAAGCTGGTCGACAACGCCATCCGGAATGCGGACGAGTGGTGGGCCGTGGGCACCCTTTCGACCGACCATTGGGGCTTTAACATGGTCGATCTCGCCAACCAGTTCGTCGCGAACGCCACCAAGGGCGGCCTGCTGGGCCTGCTGCTCTTTGTCCTACTCCTGGCCGCCTGCTTCCGGGAGGTGGGCCGCCTCGCGCGCGAACTCGAGTTCGACGGCGACCAACCCGCCGCCTTCTTCGTCTGGTCGTTCGGGGCGATGCTCTTTGCGCACTGCGCCACCTTCATGGGGTACTCCTACTGGGACCAGGTCATCGTGCTCTGGTATTTTCTGCTGGCGATGGTGGCGTCGCTGCGTGTATTTCTCCGCACAGAAGTACCGGCTTACGTTTCCGACCCTGCTGCCGAACCACCCTTTTCAGCGGCCAGATCCGTCGCCGGGATGCCGTGAAGTCTGGAGTACTGGGTGGTTCGGACCTCTTTCGTGCGCGTGGCTCTCGCCTGGACGCGAAGAATTGGGGTTTAGCACGCCCCGTCCCCCGACCGATATACAGTGCCAGTAGAATTATTGTCGTCCTTGATGTGCCATGAAACAAATCGCCCGGATTCTCGCCCCTAGTCGTTCCCAAGGCGTGGAAGCCACGCGCGCGCTCCCTGCCGGCCTTGCCTTCCGGATTGCCTTCGCGTTCCTGCTCCTGCCCGCCCTCTGCTCCCAGGCCGCCACCTGGTACGTCGATGCCGACCGCCCCGCCAATGGAGACGGGCGTGCCTGGTCCTCGGCGTGGAAGGAACTCACCAACGTCGTCTGGACCTCGGTCAGCCCCGGCGACACGGTCTGGGTCAGCGGCGGCACCTACTCCGGCCGCGTTCTGATCGAACGCAACGGCACGGCCGCGGCCCCGATCTCGATCCGTGCCGCGCGCGAGGCCGGACACAACAACCCGGTCATCCTCAATGGCCGCATCTCCATCGGCAACGCGCAGTACCTCACCTTCGACGGTTCCAAGTCCGACACCCACTCGATCACCAACGCCGCCTCCACCACGAACCTGGTCAGCAACATCAACTGGTTCATCCGTCAGGGCGACCTCAACACGTCGGCCATTATGGTGTTCGGCAATTCCGTCGGCCTCAAATTCAAGTGGATCGACATCGATGGACTGGACAGCGACGCCGCCGGCAACTCCGGCATCGGCTTCGCGGGCAGCGACCACGCCCTCAACGAGATCGGGTACTGCCACATCCATGACCTCGGCCAGGATGGCATCGGGTCGAACAACGAAACCCGCGATGTCACCGATTTCGATATCCACCATTGCTACATCCACGACGTCGGTGACGACGGCATCGAGATGACCGGCGGCGTCACGATCCGCGACAACCGCGTCCAACGCACCACCGGCAAGAACGGCCACCCCGACTGCATCGTCATTGTCGACGACCAGGCCGAGGTCTCCGGCAACATCCTCGGCGGATTCAACACCGTCCCCGGTGTCTTCTTCGGACTCCGCCGCGCGGTTCAGTCACACATCTGGATCTGGAACAATCTGATCTACCGTCAGCACACGAACAGTGGCGACGGCGCCATCATGATCACGGTCGATCAGACCCTGAAGGACGTCGCGCCGCAGACTTGGAGTGACATCCGGATCGTCAACAACACCATGGTCGGCATCGATCCCGGCATCAGCTTCTTCAACCGCTATCGCCCGGGGAACACCACCGCGCTCGGCACCGGATTCAACGTCACCATCAAGGACACCGTGGTGGTCAACAATTTGATCCTCGATACCGTCGCCACCGGGCTCTCGCTCAAGGGCTGGGGTGACAGCGGCATCCTTTTCAACGCCTCGGATGTCGTGGTCTCCAACAACGTCATCTCCAGCAGCATCGGCAACGGGCGCCGCATCTACTACCGGAACGAGGGCAATCCCTACGCAACTGCCGAGTTGTTCAACTTCGGCACCGGCTTCCGGGGCAACACCAGCCAGCGCCCCAGCTTCGCCCGCGGCGTCGACGAAGACTACCGCCTCGCCTCGCGCGACACGGTCGCCCAGGGTGCAGGGGCCAACCTCGCCTCCCTCGGCATCTCCACCGACATCCTGGGTGTCGTCCGCTCAGGCCTGTCGTCCTGGGACATCGGTGCCTACGCGGGCGGCCTCAGCGGTACGCCCTCCGCCCCGACCGGCCTCCGCCTCGTCAGCGCGGCGGTTGAACCGCCCTCCGACGAAGGGCTCCTCGTCCATATCGATTTCGAGGACGACTTCTCCGACGGCCGGGTCTCCGACGTCTCCGGCGGCGGACGCGACATGATCCGCGTCGGCCATAGTGCGGCGCCCACGAACTGGCCGTCCCGCGTGCCCGGCCGGGTGGGCAGTTTCGGCGCCAACTTCGGGCACAACCCGAAGGCGCTCTACCCCGCTGGGAATGCCGATGGCTTCCATGTCGGCGAGTACGGGGCCATCACCAACCTCACCGGGCTGCGTTCGATGACCAAGGCGACCTTTGCGTTCTGGGGCTACTACAACACCTCCGTCTCCAATTCGCCGACTCTCGACCACAACGCGACGTTCCTCGACGCGGGCTACGGTAAGAAGGGCGCGTGGCACTTCGGCCGTTTCTACAGCACCACCTACGGCAACACGCGCTTCATGATCTCGACCAACGACGGCGCCGGAATCGCCGCGTCGGCCC
>CAZYJB010000131.1:0-8357 GCA_964647675.1 uncultured Verrucomicrobiota bacterium
TGCGTTCGTCGCAGCCGTCGCCGCGCAGGCGGCTCTCGCCCGCTCCGGCCACGCCACCCACCCCGCTACGGCTTCCCCGCCGCTGGCCAGCCGTCTTCCGTCCAATCCAGCGGACGAATCGCCAGCGTGGCACGGCCCATCCGCGTCCGATCGTAAAAATGCAGGCTCACCCACTCGCGACCGTCGGCCTCCAAGATCCCCACGTGACCCGGTCCGACCCACGGTCCTTCCCCCGCCAGGAACAGCGAACCACCTCCGTTCAACAGGGCTTCCCCATCGCGATCAAGGTAGGGCCCGGTCACGCTGCGACTGCGCCCCACCCGCACTTCATACGTGCTCTCCACTCCGCGGCAGCAATAGCCCCAGTTCACGAACAGGTAGTACCAGTCGCCACGGCGATGAATCGCCGGCGCTTCAATCTGCGCCTTCGCCGCCAACGCCCGCGGCGGCTCTTCTTCACGCCGCATCAGGCCGGTTTTCGCATCCAACTCCACCAGCTTGATCCCGCTCCAGAACGACCCGAACGCGAGCCACAGCCCGCCCTCTCCATCCAGGAACACCGCCGGATCGATGGCGTTGAAATCGTCCGCCGCCGTCGACCGCACCACCACGCCCTCGTCCCGCCACGCCAGCGGCTCCGCAACCGGCCGCGTCGCCAGCGCGATGGCCGAGGTGTTCTTGCCGAAGGTGGAAATCGAGTAGTACAGCAGGACACGGTCGCCCACACGGATCGCGTCCGGAGCCCAGAGGTGCCCGCGGGTCCCGGGGACGGCGTCCGCAAGCCACGTCGGAATCTCAGGGAAAACCGCAGTTTCGCGACGCCATTGCATGAGGTTCGTGGAACTCCACACCGCCACGCCGCGCCCCGTTGCGTACATCCACCAGCGATCGCCCAGGCGCAGGATCGTGGAAGGATCGTGTACGGAAACTTCGCGACGCCCCAGACGCCCCAACTGCTCGCGATCCGCGACGCCGCCCAGCGACGGCAATGCAATGGACGTCTCCCGATCGCGATCGCACGACAACCGGCCATCGCGCTCCGTCAGTTCCACCACCTGGATCGAACTGCGCCGCTGCTCCGGTCCATCGAGTCCTTCGAACCCCGGCGTGCGTCCCGGATGTGTGAAATAGAAGAGATACGCCCGCGCGCCCACGACCACGACATCCGCATGGCCGCCCTTGACGCCGTCGTCCGGTCCGCGCCCGGGCCGTTCCAACAGATTCTCCCCGGGCTGTCGAACCCACGTGCTGGCATCGGCCGATCGATATACCGCCAGGCCGCGCCAGACGTCCGTGACCATCCAGGACGCGCCCTTCCACCGGAATACCTTCGGACCCTCGCCCGCCTGATCGCTCACCGCGCGACCGCGATGCACCCAATGCTCGAGGTCCGCACTGTCAGCGGCATGGATCGACTTGCCGTCGCGCTCGTCGTTGTACCAGAGGCGCCACGATCCGTCCTCCAAAGGCGCCACGCAGGCGTCGAGAACGCGGTCGGATCCGAGGGAAACCACCTTTGCTCCACGCCAGCGGCGCAGGTCGCGGCTCGTCAGGTGCACCAACCGGCGCGGATGTTCCCAATTCTCGAAGACTCCCGGCACCACCGACAACCACAGGTGATGCGTGCCGTCCGGACCCGTGACCACCTCGGGTGCCCAGTGGGTCGGTTCGCGGCCTCCGATCTCTTCCGGCAGCTCGATGTCGCACTCTCCCGCCGCCTGCCACGTGGCACCGCCATCGGTGGATTCGGCGATCCCGATGCGACTGCCATGAACCCACGCCACCCCGGACAACCCGGGCATCTTCGCGCGCCGGTTGGTGTAGAACATCCACCAGCGCTGAACGTGGGGATTCCAGACCACCACGGGATCGGCCGCCCCGTCGTGAACCGGGTCGCGGAAGAGCGGCTGGGGCGCCACCGCTGCCAGCAATCTCGGCATCAGATCCGCGCCCAGGATGAATCCCAGCAGCAATCCAAGCACGGCCCTCCACCTCCGCACCCTGCTCCGAGGCATGCCGCGGCGTGGCCCGTGAGCCTGCCCATCCCCACGACGACCCTTCCTCTCCGATTCGTCGCACATTCCCGCGATCCTCGCCGACGATCGCGAAAAGAAAAGCCCGTGGCCACCCGACCCTGGGCGCCTCATCCGCCCGCCATCGCCCCCACGACCAGGAACGGCTCCTGCCCAGCCAGAACCGCCTCCGGAAGCACGGTCTCCCCAGGTTCAAACGACAAGTCCTCCTTGCAGGCGAAGAACCGGATGAACGGTCGCCGTTTCAAGGTCCCGTGATCGCGGATGGTGCCACGCAGATTCGGGTGCCGCGCCTCGATGGCATCCAACACCGCGGCAATGGTCACCGGGGCGGGCACCTCGAGAAGCAGCTCGCCAGGCACCCGCGCCAGGTTCCGCAGGTGATACGGCAGGCTCACCCGGATGGTCGTCATCGCAGCGTCTGGACTTCGACCGAAAGCACAGCCGGCAGGTCGCGCACGATGGCTGTCCAGGTGTCGCCGCCGTCGGGAGACGCATACACTTGTCCGCCCGTGGTGCCGAAATAGACGCCACACGGATCCATCTGATCGACCGCCATGGCGTCGCGCAGGACGTTCACGTAGCAGTTCTCCTGCGGCAATCCACGCGTCAACGCCTCCCACTCGTTGCCCCCCGTGCGACTGCGGTACACGCGCAGTTTGCCGTCCGGCGGGAAGTGCTCGGAATCGCTCGTGATCGGCACGACGTAAATCGTCTCCGGCTCGTGCGCATGCACATCGATCGGGAATCCGAAATCGGTGGGAAGATTGCCGCTCACCTCGCTCCAATCATCCCCGGCATTGTCCGTGCGCATCACATCCCAGTGCTTCTGCATGAACAACACCCCCGGCCGCGAAGGGTGCATGGCGATGCGATGAACACAATGGCCCACCTCGGCATCCGGATCGGGCAGTTCGTAATTCGATTTCAACCCGCGGTTGATGGGCTTCCAAGTGACTCCTCCGTCGTTGGTGCGGAAAGCGCCCGCCGCCGAGATGGCGATGTAGATCCGCTTCGGATCGCTCGGGTCCAGCAGGATGGTATGCAATCCCATGCCCCCAGCCCCCGGCTGCCACAAATGCCCCTTGGCCGCGCGCAACGCGGACAGTTCCTTCCAACTCCGGCCGCCATCCGTGCTCTGGAACAGGGCGGCATCCTCGGCGCCGGCATACACGGTGTCCGGTTCCGTCAACGACGGTTCGACATGCCAGATCCGCTTGAACTCCCACGGATGCTGCGAGCCGTCATAAAACTTGTGCGTGCCCACCTCGCCTTCGTAGGCGAAGAGGTTGCTCTTCCCCGATGGCAGCCCTTCCGGCGACGGCACGGCCGACCCGTCCGGTGTGGACCATGTCTTTCCTCCATCGTCGGAGCGCTGCATGACCTGGCCGAACCATCCGCTGGACTGGGATGCGTAGATGCGGTCGGGGTTCAACGGCGATCCTTTCAGGTGGTAAATCTCCCACCCGGCAAAGAAGGGGCCGCTGACCTTCCAGTCCCGGCGTTTGCCATCCGCGGTGAGAATGAAGGCGCCCTTTCGGGTACCGACGAGAATTCGAACGCTGCTCATGGGATTCGCTGATTCGGTTCGTGATTCGCGATGCGTGCCGGGGAGTCGGGCAGGCCTGGACTACCCCGGTGGAATGACGAACGAACCTCCGCCACGAGGACAACCCGGTCGAGAATGTTTTGCACGACCTGCTGCCAGGTCCCCACGCCGCGGTCCACTGGAGGCGGCTCGTCGGCTCCGCCCGGCGAAGTTGGGGGTGTCACCCGGAAAAGCGGAATCCACCCGCTGAACTCCTCCACCCGCCGGGTGGGGAGTCACCAAGCCCCTTGCGCAGCGATGCGACCTTGCGACACTCCCAACCCATTCACTCCCGGCCCGCGCCCGAAACGCGGCTGGATCAGGTCAGCCGCTCGTGGGCACCCGAAAGTTGGAGGTCTGCGAAGTGACCGGCACGAAGTGTCGAGTCTCCCCTCCCTCGGGACGGCCACCCCCAATCGCCCCCCCCCACCCAGCGCCCACCGGGCCGCGGGCCGCCCACAAGACCTCCCCCCGGTACCCCCCCCCGGCCGGGCTTGTCGCGATAGCCCACCGCGTCCTGGGCATCCTCGCAGCGGGTCTCATCTCGATGGTCAGCGATGCGGCCAGCCCACGAAACTTTCTCGCCCAACCCGATGCCTGGTTCGCCAGCCCCGAGGCGCGACAGATTGCGTCGAACATCCTCTCCTACCAATCCGACCTCGGAGGATGGCCCAAGAACCGATCCACGACCGACCAACCGTTCCCAGGCAACCGCTCCGAACTGGCCCCCACTTTCGACAATGGCGCGACCACCGACGAGCTGCGATTTCTCGCCAGGATGGTCGCGGCAACCCACGACGACGCTTACCGCACCGCTTTCCACCACGGTCTGGACTACATTCTCGATGGGCAATTCCCCGAAGGCGGATGGCCTCAGTTCCATCCGCCCGGGAAGGGCTACCACCGTCACATCACCTTCAACGACCACGCGATGGTCCGGTTGATGGAATTCTTGCGCGACGTGCCGATTCGCGATCGACAGGGCTTCGTCGATGATTCCCGGCGGAAGCGCGCCAAGGCCGCCTTCGATCGCGGGATCGAGTGCATCCTCAAATGTCAGATCAAGGTCCGGGGCTCACTGACTGCGTGGTGCGCTCAGCATGACGAGATCGATTACCGACCGCGGCCCGCGCGCGCCTTCGAACTGGCGAGCCTGAGCGGCTCCGAGTCGGTGGGGATCACCCGCCTTCTGATGAGCCTGGACGACCCGTCACCCGAGGTGATTCGCGCGGTGGAGGCGGCGGTGGCATGGTTCGAACGATCGAAGCTGGTAGGACTGCGAGTGGATGTGGTCCCAGACCCGAAGGCACCCAAGGGAATGAACAAAGTCGTGGTGGAGGACCGGTCCGCTCCGGCCCTCTGGGCGAGATTCTACGACCTCGAGAGCAACCGCCCGCTTTTCGCAGATCGCGACGGACTGCCGAAGACGCGCCTCAGCGAACTTGGATACGAACGCCGCAACGGGTACGCGTGGTACGGGACCTGGCCGCAGCGGCTCCTGGAGAACGACTACCCGGCTTGGAAGAAGCGCCTCGACGCGGGGCAGGGTCGGCGCCTGGATGAGCCCTGATCAGGCGGCGGGCCGACTCATCCAATGCCACCACCCTGCCCCACGTCGTGGGATCGCTCGCGACGGTTTCCCGGCCGCGACACGCCGCGCCGCGGGTGACGTGGACGAGTCGCCGTTCGCCAACCGTCCTTCCCATCACCATGTCTTACCTGCTTCAACTCGTGGAGGCGCTGCCGATCCCTGTCGCCGTGATCCGGGCGCGGTTGGTGCCCCGCGACCTGCCGCGGTTCGTGCCCTCAGCCTGCGGCGAAGTCTGGTCCTTCATCCGCGCCACCGGCCTGCCTCGCCCGGGACGCCATGTCGCGATCTACTCCGAGGCCGAAGGTTGGGTCGAGGCCGGGGCCGAGGTCGGCTCGCCCTTCCCAGGCAACGATCGGGTCCGATGTGGCAGTCTGCCCGCGGGCCACGCTGTCTCCACGTCCCATCTGGGTCCGTACCAGCAGTTGCGCGCGGCGCACGGCGCCATTCGTGAATGGTGCGCGGTGCACCACGAGACCCCGACCGGCATCTCGTGGGAGGTCTACGACCATTGGCAGGAAGACTGGAACCATGACCCGTCCCGGATTCGCACCGAGGTCTATCACCTCCTGAAAACGCCTCCCCCATCACCGCACCTTCGGTAGGATTCGGCACCCCACCTCTCCCCATGACCCCTGACGACTTTCGAACACTGGCGCTGACCATTCCGTTGGCGGACGAACAATCGCACATGGGCCACCCCGACTTCCGACTCAGCGACCGGATCTTCGCCTCGCTGGGGCATCCCGACGACGCCTGGGGCATGGTCAAACTGACACCGGACCAGCAGCGGGAGTTTGTTGCGAAGGCGCCCGACGCCTTCCGGCCCTGCGACGGAGCGTGGGGCCGCAGCGGCTGCACCAACGTTCACCTGGCCTCGGTTCAGCCGGTCGACTTGCGCGCTGCGCTCGCCGCTGCCGCGGGCAACCTCATCGCAGGCCCGCCCGCGAAAAGCCGCCGGCGCCCATCCTCGTGAGGGTCTCTTGGAAGTCCCCATTCTCCCAGGCATGCCCCCGTCCGCACCCCTGGTCCCTTCCATCCGGTCAAGGAACCCGGAGGACCACGCGCGTTTGGCGACCCCTGCGGCCCGGGACCTGTCGCCGTCGGTTCGCCTCGCCAAAGACGCCGACCTCCCGGCACTCGAAGCGCTCATCCCGCTCTCCGTCCATGCCCTTCAATCGGACCACTACTCCCTCGAACAACGCTTGGCCGCTCTCGGACCGGTCTTCGGCGTCGATCGCCAGCTCATTCGCGACGGCACCTATTTCGTCGTCGACGACGCCCAGGGCCTCCCGATCGCCTGCGGGGGATGGAGCCGCCGGCACGCGCTCTTTGGTAGCGATCAGGGCCGGGCCGGTGACCAGCGTCTGCTCGATCCGCAGCGCGACGCCGCTCGGGTGCGGGCCTTCTTTGTCCACCCGGAATGGACTCGACGAGGCATCGCCCGTCGGATCCTGGCGACGTGTGAGGCGGCCATCGTCGGCGCGGGCTTTCGCCGCATCGAACTCGTGGCCACGCTTGCCGGCGAGCCACTCTACGCCAACATGGGCTACGCCGTGCAGCGACGCGACCAACTCCCCCTCCAAAGTGGCCTGACGCTCCCGGTCGCGCACATGAGCAAAGCTCTCCTCGTCCCATGAGAATCCACGAAATCGCTTTCAGCTGCTATCCCGTGACCGACGTCGCCCGAGCCCGCGCCTTCTA
The DNA here is from genome assembly GCA_964647675.1 of uncultured Verrucomicrobiota bacterium. Lineage (GTDB taxonomy): Bacteria > Verrucomicrobiota > Verrucomicrobiia > Limisphaerales > CAIMTB01 > CAIMTB01. The sequence goes on from CAZYJB010000131.1 coordinate 6,914, forward strand.
CGAGGGTTTGCTCGGTCTCAAAGCCACCCAGGATCACCAGACCGGCAACGGACACTGGGTCGAGTACGACATCGGCTCCGGTACCCTCGCCATCGGACAGGCCCCCGGCTGGCTGCCCAGCGCGCACGGATGCAGCGTGGCGCTCGAGGTCGACGACTTCGACCGGGCCGTCGCCGAACTCAAGGCCGCCGAGGTCGAATTCCAGTTCGGCCCGTTCGAATCCCCGGTCTGCCACATGGCCTTCGTCCGCGATCCGGACGGTAATGCGGTCGGCATCCACAAGCGCAAACCCGGCCACGGTTGAGTCGGGCCACCTCCTGTTTCCGGATGAGCGCCCGACTTTTCTCGTTCCTGGGCGGCCTGAGCGGACCGTGGTGCGTAGCGGGCCACAGTACCGTCGCCGGAGATCCGCTGCCTTCCATTCAGCGCCTGGACATCGTGACGGGCGGCGTCGCGATGACACCCGGCGGCGCGACCTGGGTCCTGAAAGGGCTCACCAGCAACGAACGCTACGTGACGCGCCCCGAAAAAGACCAACTCCTCGCGAAACAACCCGTCATCGGTCGTCCCGAGGCAACCTGCGCGGCGCTCATCCCGATCCGGAAGACGCCGTCCTGGTGGGGCATGACCCAGGATGAACGGCGGAAGATCTTCGAGGAGGGCTCCCGGCACATCGCCACCGGACTGCGTCACCTGCCGGCGGTGGCCCGTCGCCTGCATCACTGCCGCGATCTCGGCGAGAACGAGCCGTTCGATTTCCTGACCTGGTTCGAATTCGCCCCTTCCGACGCTCCCGCCTTTGACGCGTTGCTGGCCGATCTTCGTGCCACGGAAGAGTGGAAATATGTGGATCGCGAGATTGATATTCGCCTGGTGCGCGACGAACCCCGATGAAGCCCGTTCCCGACCCGGCCCACGCCTCCTCATTCCCCAACGAGCCCGTGGCGGTTGGCGATCAGCGCCGATGACGGCGTGATCCTCCATCATGGCACGCCTCCCGCTGGAGGCACCGCCCCCTCGGAAAACCCTTTCTTCGACAACGCAAACTACCAAAGGAAATAGCATGTCAGCCGAAGCGAAATGCCCGTTCCACCACACCGCCGGCGGCGGCACCGCCAACCGCGACTGGTGGCCTACCCACTTGAAGGTCGAACTCCTCAACCAGCATTCCTCCCGCTCCAATCCCATGGGCGAGGACTTCGATTACGCGAAGGAGTTCAAGAGCCTCGACCTCGCGGCGGTCAAAAAGGACCTCGCGGCCCTCATGACCGACTCGCAGGACTGGTGGCCAGCGGATTTCGGGCACTACGGACCGCTGTTCATCCGCATGGCCTGGCATAGCGCCGGCACCTACCGCACCGGGGACGGTCGCGGCGGCGGCGGCCGCGGTCAGCAACGCTTCGCACCGCTCAACAGCTGGCCCGACAATGTCAGCCTCGACAAA
>CAZYJB010000132.1:0-8354 GCA_964647675.1 uncultured Verrucomicrobiota bacterium
CGTCGTAGCCGCCGCCGTCCAGGCGGCGCTCACCCGCTCCAGCGACCCCATTCGCAAAAGCCAGTCAGCGCGAGCTACACGCTCGCGGCGACGTCCGTCGTAGCCGCCGCCGTCCAGGCGGCGCTCACCCGCTCCAGCGACCCCATTCGCCAAAGCCAGTCAGCGCGAGCTGTACGCTCGCGGCGACGTCCGTCGTCGCCGCCGCCGTCCAGGCGGCGCTCGACCGCTCCGGCGACTCCCTTCGCAAACGCCAGTCAGCGCGAGCTACACGCTCGCGGCTACGGATGAGGTCGCACCGGCCCAACATACGCCTTCGCGATCACCACCTCATCAAACTCCACCACGTTGGTCGCCTGCTTCGTCCATCGATCGGTGATGTAGCTCTCCACCGTCAGCGCATTCGCTTTCAATCGCTCGTCGGTCCGCCAGTTGAACCCCTTCCAATGTCCCGCCCTCCGCCCGTCGATCCAGAACGCCTGCTCGCCATCCCGTTGACCAGGCGTGTTGTGCTGGATCATGAACTCCACGCAGACCCAGCGCTCCTTCGGGATGTCCAAGCTACCCTCGGGCAGGAAGGAGTTGCCCCAGTACTTTCGGTCCGGGGACGCCTCCATCTCGTGCCAGTAGGAATAGAAGTTCCAACGTCCCGGTGGCGTGAAGCGTGCCCAATTGCCCCAGGGCTCGATGGCTGTCGAGAACCGCTCGTCCCCCATCGGTTTGAGTCCCGCCCCGCCGAAGCCACTCCAACGATCCTTGCCGGTGAGTCCCTTGTTGGCGCGCAGCGTGACGAAGTGATGCACGTAATCGCATTGCCGATCGAAGCGCGTGTAGAAGCGGATGAACAAACGGTCCGCCGGCGTGAACCACTTCGTCAGCCCGCCCCCGGTATCCTGACCCAGGTGCGCCTCGACCCGCAGGCAACGTCGGCCAAGGCCCGACATCGCGCCCGGATCGGACCACGAGAGGACGCGCCCTTCGCGATTCCCCACTTCGTCCCAGCCCTCTCCCAGGCGACCCTCTTCGAAGTCATCGGCGAAGATGACCTCGGGATGCGCGCGCAATTCCGCCCGGGAGGCCGCGCGTTGGGCGAGGCCGGCACCCTCGGGCAGCGTGCTGACGGCGACCGCCTGCGGCCGCGGTGCCGCCACGTCGGCTGCGAACACCAAGACTTCTCCGCAACGAAACAGGATCAGCCCGCTGAGAAGAGCCGATACTCCAAGGAACCCGGAATGGCGCATGACACGATGGAGAGCCGGTTCGTTCCCGGCGTCAATGCCATGCCTCCCGCCTCCGGGGTTAACGCCCGTCTTCCATCAGGTATGCGAGGAGGTCCGCCGCCTCCTGGGCGGTGAGTCCGGCCAGCAGGCCCTCCGGCATGGCCGAGAGTTCCGAGAACCGGACTTCCGAAACGTTCGACGCCGGCACCGTGTGCGCGACCAACTCTGCATCCTTCACCACCACCTCCGCGTCCGTGCGCCGCACCAGGAATCCCGAAAGCTCGCTATCATCCTTCGCCACCACGGTCGCTGTGCGGAACTCGGGCGCGATCACCCGCGACGGGAAAAGCAGACTCTCGACCACCTGCTCCCGCTTCGCCCTTCGTGAGAGCCCCGTGAGATCGGGACCGAAGGCCCGTCCGCTGCCGTCGCGCACATGGCATCGCGCGCACTGGGCCGCGCCCACGAACACCTCGCGACCACGTACGGCATCGCCCTTCAGCGCCTCGAACTGGGAGGGTTTCGCCTCGGGCCCGAGCGTGCGCCGCCGCTCCGCCGGCGGCAGCAGCCGCTGGAACAGATCGCGGATCAGTGGCTGGTCATTGGACCGCGCCCACTCGGCCGCCTGGCGTCTCCACGCAATCGCCTCGGGAACACTGGATTGGTCGAGCGTGTGCAGCAGGGCCAATGCGCCACTCATCGACGCAAGCGCAGCTCGCGCCGCTGTCTCGCGCTGCGGCCCGCTCGATGCGAAGGCGCCAACCCCCTTGTCCTGCGCCGCCGCCGTCCGCGGCGGAGTCAGCGAGCGGATCCAGTCGGCGATCAGACGCGTGCCCTGGACATCCACGAGGTGCGCGCCGATATGCGGCATGCGCGCGGAACCTTCCGTGAGAATCCGGTAGAACAGCACGGACCGGAATGGATCCCCGGGCGCAATGATGCGGGCATCGGCGATGCCGAAGTCGCCGCGCGTGGGCTTCTCGTCCACCGCCCGCAGTTCGGCGAGCGGTTTGTCGGCATTGAGGTGCAGGTTCACGCCACCGCCCGCGCCGAAGCGATGGCAGCCGGCGCAGTTGATGTGCAGCCAAGACCGCGCGCGCGCGTCGAGCGGGGCCGCGGCGTCCGTGGGCGAGACGAGGGGATCTGCGCGATTCCGGGCCGACACGACGCTCAGCAGACCCGTCTCGCGCAGGCGTGCGGCCTCGGAATCGCGGGCCGGATCCCCGAGCTGGTTCCACTGGAAGGAGAGCAGATCCGCCGCCCAGACATTGTGGCAGCGGAAACACTCCGTGCGGCTGAGGAAACGCCAGGGGACTTCGCGGCGTCCACCCGGCGCCGAGGAATCGGACACGATGACATTCGTGCGCGCGCCCTCCGCCGGCACGATTTCCGCGTCGTCCTGAGCGTCGTTCCATCGGTAGGAGTACGCGTTCCAGGTTTGGCCGTCGAAGTGCAGCATCTGCGTCTCGATCCGCCGCGCCGTCGACTCCTGCGCGGGAGACATGGAAGGCATCGAGAGCGTGCGCGTGAACACGGTGTTCGATGGAAAATCCCACATTCGCCCGGCGATCGTCTCGCGACCGCCTGCCGTGCCGATACTCGCGGTGCCGGGAACCGCCGCGTGCCGGATCGCGCTTGCGCCATCGGACCACATGGCGGCGAGCGGTTGATACGCGAGCACCCCGGGGGCCGGCACGAGGCGTTTGAGATCCGAGAACACTCCCGCCTCACTCAAGCGACGCGGGAAGGCCTGATTCGCTGGGGGCGCCTCGTTGGGCACCAACCGGAAGAGCCCGCCGCTGCCGTTGTCGAGGATCACCAGGTCTCCGTCGGGAGCCTCAACAAAGGCCACTGGCTTCAGGACCGTGTCGCACAATTCATCGTTGGAGATGAGTTTCCCGTCCTTCTGCCGCAACGCCCAGAACTTGCCCGTCTCCCAGTCGCCGTAGACGTACGCGCCGCGCAATGCCTTCAGGGGACCGCCGTGGAGCACGCGCCCGCCGGTGATGCTGGCGGCGTCGCTATGGGGGAGCGCAACGAGAGGCGGCAAGATCGGACCGGGGCCCTGCTTGACGTCGGTGCGCACCTCGAGGTTGGGACCTTCGGTGATCGGCCAGCCGTAGTTCCCGCCGCGCTCGAGGCGATAAATCATCTCCCACTGCTCCCAGCCCACATCGCCCACCCACGCGTCACCCGTGGCCGAATCCACGCTCATGCGAAAAGGATTCCGAAATCCGAACGCCCAGATCTCGGGCAGCGCGGTCGCATGGTTCCGGAAGGGATTGTCGGACGGAATCGAGTAGGCACGGCCGTTCGCTGGATGATCGACGTCAATGCGCAGCACCGCGCCCAGAAGATCGGTGACATTCTGGCCGGTCAGGAAAATGCCATCCGGCGGTTCCGGGTTGGCCCCGTCGCCCGTCGAGATCCACAGCATGCCGTCGGGTCCGAAGGCGAGCGTGCAGCCGTTGTGCCCGCCGCTGGTCCACTCGAGGATGACCGTGGCGCTGGCGGAATCGACGACCGGCGGTTCGGCGTCGGTCACCTTGAACCGCACCACCTTCGAACCACGCGGGCGATTCCCCGCCTCGTTGGAATTGACGAAGACGAAACGGTTCGTTCGGAAGCCGGGATGAAACGCAAATCCGAGCAGGTTGTCGGATCCCGGGACCGCCGCGCGCATGTCGAAGAAGGCATCCCGTTGCGTGGAGGCCGCCTGGTCCGCGGTGCGGAACGACCAGATCTGTCCCCCGTTTTCCGCCACCACCCAGCGCGCGCCGCCGGGGAGCAGCGCCAGATCCACGGCGCCCGCGAAGCGGCGGCCGGGATACAGCGCCTCGGCCCGGTAGGGCGCCGGCGGATTCGGGGAACCCGACACGCGCCCCGAGGTCCAGGGCGCACGCGGCGATGCCGCGCTCAGGATGGAGGAGAGTCCCGTGAGGGAGAACAGGATCAACAGGACGAGGCGCCCCGACGGCCCAGCCATCCCGCGGCACCCCGTCACCACCTTCGAGAGGTCGGCAACCATACGTGGAAACCGCGGGATGAGACCGGGTTTCACTTCTGGATGCACGGCCGAAAACGGGCGGCTAGGCGCCCTCGCCCAGCGGCGCGTCAGGGCCCTTCGGATTGGGCCGCTGCGCTTGCTGCCCGCCCGCGGCCGGCTGCTGCACGAGGATCACCGGCACGGGGAAGCGCAGTTTCATCACGTCATCGACGAGCACTTCGATGTAGTAGGTGCCCGCCACCTTGAACTCCACCTGGGTGAAGAGCGTGACGTTCGTCGCGTTGTGCGCGGCGTCCTGCAAGGCGAAGCGCACCTGGCTCTGCCGCACGACGGACTCGTCGGGCGCCACCATGCGCACGGTCTCCGTGAACTGGCCCACGCCGGCGGTCCAGCGGTTGAATACGCAAAGCTTGAGGGCGGTAATGGGCAACTGCGGCACGCGCACGTAGGCGATGATGCCAAGCAGGATGAAGTTGCCGCTCATTTCCTGGCGGACTTCGTCACACATCAGAGAGCACTGGAGATCGGGAAGGATGCGCGTCGGGTTCATAGAATGGACAACCACCGGGGGCGCTGATGGGCGCCCGTAAAAGAGGGGCGCACGGTTTCATGGGCTCCGCAATTTGCCAACCTGGAAGTTCCGCACCGGACTCTGCGGCTGCTAACGCGGAAGCGGCGACGGACCCACCTCGAGACTCCAGCGTGCTCCGGCCGGCGACACACGCTCCAATAGCCGTCGCACCTGGCCCCATGTCATCTCCGCGTCCACAAATACCGGCACGCCAGACCTGCCCGGCCCCGATCCCGACTCGCTCAGCAGGCGCTCCAACCTTCCGAGATCCAGGTCGCTATCGTTTGCGCCGGTCACGGCGCCCGATTGGGGAACTTCCCATATCCACTGAGATCGCCCCACGCGGAGCGTCCCTGCCTCGGTTGAAGGGGCGGGCTGGTCCCAGAAGACCAGCACGGGCCCGCGCGCGGCAGGCGCGTCACCCAACTGGCTCATCAATGGAATCCCAGAGGCTGCGACTCGGTTGCGCAGAGGCGGCAGCCCTCGAATCACCCTGCTCATCGAAGTGGCGGCATCCGGCACAAACTCGAGCTGCACCTCCCACCCCAAATCCCGGCGCACCGCCATGACCTGATCCCACTGCGTCGCCCACTCACCAGCGCCGAGTGCCGACGCCACGCGTGGTTCGGTCCACGCAAGGGAGCCATCCGGCGAGAGCCGGACGCCCAGTTTGACCACGCCGGGAACGGGCGCCACGGGCTTCAGACGGGAGGCCAAGCCGAGCCGCGACGCCAGCGCGCGGCTCTCGGGTGTGCCGGCGTGGCGCGACGCCTCATCCAAGGCGCCGCCCAATTCGCCGCAATACACGCGCAGCAATTTCAAGGGGGCATTGCGCGCGCCCGTTCCCGCTCCCCGCGCCGCCGTCTCCACCAGCGCGATCACCTCCTCGCGCTCCAGTCTCCAACGGAAGTCACGCACCGCGGACGGGACGCGCGGTCGTCCCGGGCCGCCTTCCGCAAGGTCGACGAACACGCGGTAGTCGCCCAGCGGCTCGCCCTCGACCCGGTCCGGTGCGATCTGGAAATCACGCGACGCCGCGCCGCGCCCAGGAATCTCCCAGGGCGCCGAGGAATCGTTCAGCACCACCGAAGGCGCCACGCGACGCCCCTCCCGGTCCACGATCCAGACCGAAAACTCCTCCGGCCAGCGCAGGGTGACGGGGCTGGCGAGGGCGTTCGATACCGACACGGTGAAAACGGCCGGCCGCAGCGCGGGCAGTCGGGAGTCGCCGGACAGCGCCAACGACAGACCACGTTCGCTCTCACGGGCGAGGCGTTGGTCGAGGTAATCCGCGACGGAAAGGACGCGGAGCGTCACCGGCGCGCTCTGCGCCGCGTCGCGCCAGAGGCCGAGTCCACGCGGCAATTGGGGAAACTGGTTCGACAACACGCCACGGTACGATCCCTGCAATTGATACGCGCCGGTGCCCGGAAGATGAACCCAGTCGGAAACCAGGGTCTCGTAGTCGCGCGGGATCCCGGGCTCCAGCCGCTCCGCCTTGGCGAACATGTGTGCGAGGGCCTGGCTCGACGGCACGCCGTCCACCACCGTGCCATCCCTCGTGACGATGAGGCGCCCGTTCAGGCGGCAGCATCCTTCCCACATGAAACCCAGCGTCTGCGCGCCGCGGTTCGTGAACCGCCAGACCAACGGCGTGGCATCTCCAAGGACTTGGGTCCCCGCCCGCGGAATCCGGAGTTCGAGGCCCACCTCGGCCGAAGCGACCCAGCCGCCGCCCGCTCCGGCCAGCGCCGCGAGCACTCGGAGACCCCACCGCCAGCGGCAGCGCAGGGAGAGAGACGGGGAATGGGATTGCATGAAAGGCGCCATCCTCCCGCGCCGTCGTTCACGGTGCGGATGCCGGCAGAACCTGGAAGTCGTCGAATCGAATCGGTGTCCCGGAGAACGGATTGCCCCACACCGCGCTCCGACCGGCGGTGGGCATGACCTTCTCATCCCAGGAGATGCTCCACGCCGCAGGCTCGGGCGTCCCGTCTTTCCAGGCTTTCCCTTCCACCACCCAAGCGGCCTCGCCGGTCTTGCGGATCTGGATGCGCAACTGTGTCCAGGATCCGCTCTCCCACTGGAATGGCGCCGAGGCCTGCACCGCCTCGCCCTTGAGCAGTTCGATCGCCTTCTTCGCAGGCACCACTTGCAAACGATATCCGGCAATTCCGTTCACGCTGACGCCGAACACGGGGAATCGCCGGCCCTGGCCCGTTGACCTGAACCTCGCACGTGCGCCGCGGTCCTCCTTGCCCGCCGGACCGAACATCACACCGAACGTTTCCAACGGCGCCCCGGGCAGCTCGAGGAATCGCTCGCCCGCGTCCTCCTTCACCGCGAACTGTCCGTCGATGACGAGAAAACCCTCCGGGACCTGACCCGGGCTGGCGTTGCTGAAATCCTCGCTGAAAAGCGGATCGGCGGCGGTCGCGGAGAACCCCACCCAGAGGAGAGTGGACAACGCGCGCCAGGCGGCTGCCTGGACGGAGCGCGGCGCGGTCGAGGCGTTCAAAGGAAGTTCGTTCATGAGCAGTCGTTGTCTCGTGACACCCGAGGTATGTCAGACGTCTGCGCGACGCGCAAATTCATGGACGTGGAATGGTGAGGCAACCTGCCCGCACGGGTCGAAGCGAGCGCCTGCCCGGGGGGTCGCGACCTCCCTGTCGCAATTCGGTGTCGGGCCGGCACACCCACCCGTCCCTTTCCCGGTCCCGACTCGAGGCTCTTGGCCGGGGACATGACTCCACCTCGCCAGACGGAGCCGGCCAGGCACCTCGACCGCCTTCCTCACTCGCCGCGCAAGGCCGCGGTCAGACGCCCCTTCAGCGCCACGCGTGTGGCCAACCAAGCCGTGAGCCATCCAAACCCCGCCACGGCCAGCACCGTTCCCGTCAGCGACATCACGGGAAATGAGCGCGCCCCGGCAATCAATTCAGGAAGCACGGCCAACCCGGCACTCACCACGCCGACCGCGAGCCCGAACGCCAGCAGCGCGGCGTGCTCCACCATCACCAAATGAGCGAGGCGGCTCCTTCGAAACCCGATGGCCGTGAGCACGCCCAACTCGGCGCGACGCTCGAGCACGTTGCGCAACACCACCACGCCCAACCCGGCGCTGCCCAACAACAGGCCCAAGCCGCCGAGAACCTGGAACGTGCCCAGGTAGGTGTTCTGCACCGCATTGAACTCGTTTAACCGCCGCACGGCGGGCACCAGCACCAGCCCCACGTCCTCGAGCGCCCGGGTCAGGGTCGCCGACACACGGTCGCGCACCGCGGCCTCCGCCGGGGCATCCACCAGGAAGAACCGGTATCCCGCCTCGCCCGGAAACAGCCGCGCGAACACGGCTTCGTCGATGAACAGGCTTCCCTGCAACACCGAGGGAGCGACGCCACCCATCAGGCGCAAACGCACCCGCCTCCCGCGCTCGTCGGCCATTTCCACGGTGTCCCCCATGCGCCGTCCCAGGGCCCATTGGATCGAGGCCGCGTCACCGACCGCCGGCACCTCCACCACGCCATCGCCTCCCGTGGTCTCGCCCCCCTCCAGCAGG